>JBIQLU010000012.1:0-1622 GCA_044463985.1 Gemmatimonas aurantiaca
CGACGGTCTACTTCATGTCCTGGAGCATCGCGTCCACGCGCCGCGCCGCTTGCGGGATCTGCGCTTTCAGAGCGGTGAGAAGTGCACGGGCCGAATCACGCTGTCCGGCGAGATCGAGCGCCTCCGCGCGCAGCATCGTCTTCTGCATGTAGAGTCGCCGATTCTCCGGCACGACGGTCAGCGAGTCGAGTGCCGCGAGCGCTGCCGCCGCTTCTCCACGGTCGCGAACCTGCGACTGGATGCGCAGGAGCCGTACGCTCGTGTCGGCGGGAAGCATTCGCTCCAGCTCGTCGAAGCGCGCGGCAGCCGCGGCGGAGTTGCCGGCCTTGCGATCGAGCAGCGCATTGTTGTAGAGGCCAGCCACCAGAAGTCTTCGCACATTGCTGCTGTCGCCCGTTCTGAGACCGGGTCCGCCAGCGTAGTCGTACACGATTTCCCCGCCGTGCTCGGCAGTCTCGAACAGGAACACCACTCCAACCACACCCACCGCGGCGGAGAGGATGCGCAGCCCCCGCGCCACGCTCGGTCTGCGCGAAGCGAAGGCGAGTACGCCGATCTCCACGAGTGATACGGCGAGGAAGATGTTGCGCGTCATCTTCCCGTCGTCTTCGTGCTGGCTCACGACCGGTCGGATACCGGGAATGTTTTCGACAACCTCGTGCGCCTCGAGACCGGAGCGTACGGCGAGCACACTGGCGATGGTGCCGAGAAAGATGAGCGTCGCGGCCATCGCTCCGAGGTACGAGAGTCGACCGCGAAGCGGGATGAGCGACAGAACGCGCGCGAGCACCCCCACTATCAGCAGGGCGACCACGAAGTGAACGAGCTGCGGGTGGAAGCTGGCGATCTCGGGCACGGATGTAGTGGCGAAGATGTTGAAGGGAGGAACGACGCGCACGGCGGAGCCGGCTGATGGTTGATTGTATAGCTCCGTGCGCGGCTCCGCCAATGACGCCACCACCCGTATTGCATTTCGGCATTTATTCGGTATGTTGTAAACCCGCCAGGGTCCCGGCGGCGCTGCCCCGCTCCGCTGCCGCCACCGCGCTGCCGCCTCACTTCACACTCCAACCCCGTATGTCGATGACCACTACCAACTCGAACGCAGCATCCGACCGGCAGATCGAGCTCGACGCTCTTTTCGCCGACCTCGATGCGGAATTCGCCACCACCCGGCGCGTGCTCGACCGCTATCCCGATGAGCACTCCAACTGGCGCCCGCACGAGAAGTCGATGACGCTCGGCGAGCTCGCCTCGCATCTCGCGAACCTCCCTCGTTTCGGCGCGAACGTCGCCGAGAGTGCCGAGTTCGACTTCGCCGCCGCTCCGTACGAACGTCCAACGGCGCGCACTCGCAGCGATATCCTCGATCTCTTCGACCTCCGCTCGGCTGCAGCACGCAAGGCAGTCGACTCGCTCGATGCGAACGCGATGCGCGGCAACTGGAAGCTCCGCTTCGGCGATCACATCATCGCCTCCGACACCCGCGCCGCGCAGATCCGCCGCCTCATGCTGAGCCACATGATCCACCACCGTGCCCAGCTCACTGTCTACTACCGCCTCCTCGACATCCCGGTACCGAGTGTGTACGGACCGAGCGCGGACGAGGAGGGGTAGAGACG
>JBIQLU010000012.1:1722-12220 GCA_044463985.1 Gemmatimonas aurantiaca
ACATCCCGGTACCGAGTGTGTACGGACCGAGCGCGGACGAGGAGGGGTAGAGACGGAAGAAAGGAAACAGGAGACAGGAGACAGGAGACAGGGAACTGCACACCAGTTGGTGTCGTCCCCGCGAAAGCGGGAACCCATGTTCGATGGAGTAACATGGATGCCCGCTTGCGCGGGCATGACCGCATCGGTGGGCAGTTCCCTGTTTCCTGTCTCCTGTCTCCTGTTTCCTTTTTTGTCTTGCCCCTCCCTCCCCTCGTTCGTCATCTACATGAGAGCTGACCCGACACATGGAGGGTGGGATGTCGAGAAGCCATGGCTGCGTGGCGGTGCTGGTCGCTGTGCTGGCGTGGGGTGGTGGGACGGGGCGGGCGGCGGCACAGCCGACGGTGAAGGCCGAAGTGGCAGCGACCGAGCCGGGCATGAACGCGACGCTCGGACGCGATGAGACCTTCTGGGTGCGTATCCGCTACGAGAGCGACACGCCGGTGAGGTTGTGGGCGAGGCCGTACTTCCACGGCAAGGAAGCGCCGGCCGCTTCGAACCCATCGCGCGACTACGTCGGGAGTGGGTACGCGCTCGGCTGGTTCTCGTTCAGGGAGCCGGCGGAGGTCGATGAGATCCGGATAAGCGCGGGTGGCGGCAGGCCGTATCGCGAGTGGGATCTCGCCAGCTATCCTGTGACGCTCCGCTGGACCGGTGCCGCGGCTGCACCACGTGCGTCGGCCGCGTGGGTAGCGGAGCTGCGCGCTGCCGACGATTCGGCGAATCGCGCCGAGATGGACAGCATCATGAACGAGCCCATGACGGCGAGCGACGTCACGTTCATGCGCGGGATCATGCTCGTCGTACTCGGCGGGATGCTCGCCGGACTCATCGCTCCTGTCGTCGCTTACCGGAAGTGGACCGGCGGCTGGCGCGTCGCGGCCGGGATACCGCTCCTCCTCATGGGATTCGCCGTGGTGCGACTCATCATCGACACCGCCATCGATCCTACATCGCACAATCTCTGGCCGCTCGAGCTGGGGATGTTCTCGATAGCGGCGCTCGTCATCACGGGCGTCCTCGCGATCGGGCGACGCGTAACGGGAACTTATCGCGGCTGATCAGCGCAGAACGCGAGCGCGCAATCAGTGCTGGATGCCCTAGGGGGTACGCTTCGTGCAGCCCTGTCAGCGTCCACCGCCGATCGATGGCGGAGTATTGCCGGTGCGGCGCTCTGGCCGCGGGATGATTTCACGATCGTCTCTCAGCAGGTCGGAGCGCTCCGCCGCCTGGCGCGAGTTTCACTTCTGCTGCAGGAGCGTGACCATGGCAATGGACAACGACGACGTCATCTCCGTGCTCGACGGCCTCATCGAGACGTGCGAGGATGGAGTGAAGGGATTCCGCGACGCCGCCGAGGCGATCGGGAACGCGAGAGCGAAGGAAGTCTTCCACACTCGTATCGAGTACATCGAGCGCGCCGAATCCGATCTCAAGGCAGCCGTCCGTCGCCTGGGCGGCGATCCGGAAGATGGCGGCAGCATCTCCGGTGCGGTTCACCGTGGCTGGATGAACCTGAAGTCAGCGATCACCGGAAAGGACGATGAGGCGATCATCGCCGAATGCGAGCGCGGAGAGAACGCCGCGGTGGAGCGCTACGAGAAGGCGCTCGACAACGAGCTTCCCACGGACATCAGGCTGCTCGTCGACAAACAGTATCGCGGCACGCTGCAGAACCGCGACCGCATACGCGAACTGCATCGGAACTTCACGGGCGGTACGACGAGCCGCGCTACGGCTCGCGACCGCGAAATGCCGCCGCCGATGTAATGCCGGGCGCTACGCGGCGGGGTCTACACGAGAAGCTTCGGTCGGCTCCGCCAGCGTACGCCGCAGGATGTCGAGCATCGCGGTGTTGGTGACATCGTCCTTCACCGCGATGCGCAGCGCGCGCTCGTCGAAGCAGCGACCCATGTTCGCTACCTCGCGTACGAACAGCTTTCTCTCCCTGCAAGCCGCCGCCACGACCGCGGCCGGCGGCTGCTCCGGCGGGATCTGGCAGAGCAGGAAGTTCGCACAACCGGGTACCACGTACCAGCCGAGCGAACGCAGCCCCGAGGCGAGCGTGGCACGCAGCGCGTGCGTCTCCGACCAGCGCTCCTGATAGTAGGCGACGCTTCGCAGCGCGGCGCACGCCGCGATCTGTCCGGGGAGGCTCACGGACCACGGAGGCGAGATCGCGCGCAATTCCTCGATGAGATGGCGCGGACCGCACAGGTACGCGGCGCGCGCACCCGAGAGCGCGTACACCTTCGACATCGACTTGCAGATTACGACGTTGCTGCTGCTCGCCGCGAAGCGCTCGAGCGACTGTCCTTCGCCCGCGTACTCCACGTACGTCTCGTCCACCCAGAACCTCGTGCAGCGCGGTGCCGAACGCAGCACGCCCTCGAGCTCGCTCGCCTGCAGGTGCCTGCCCGTGGGGCTGTTGGGGTTCACGAGCACCACCATGTCGTAGCGTCGCTCGAGGCGCGCCGCGAGCTCGTCGACATCCACCGCGTAGTCGCGCGACCGCGAGAGCTCGAGCCGGTCGACGTCGCATCGCACCACGCGCTCGAGCACGTGCGCGTATTCACCGTACATCGGGTCCAGAATGAGTACCCGGGAATCGGCGCGGAGCCAGTGCCGCAGCGCGAGGAAGATGAGGTCGGACGAACCGGCACCCGGGAGCACGTTCTCCTCGTCTACGCCGCGAGCGCGCGCGACCACGCGCCGCATCCCGTCGCTCCCAACAGGCGGTGAGGTTCGAACCGCCCAGGCGAGGTGATCGTCGAGCGCGGCCAGCACTTCGGGCGCGGGGTCGAACCAGGCGTCGAGCACATCGGCGTTGATCACCCCGACTCGGCGTTCGAGGGAGTCGAGCTCCTCACCTATCGCCTCGAAGAACGCGCCGCCGTGGTAGCATGCACCGCCCCTGCGGAAGCCGACGCCGCGCACCTGCCAGTCGACGTGTCTTTCGAGGTCGGCCGCCATCTGCTCGCACTCGCCGAGACCGCCACCCGCTTCCCGCGCCATCAGCTCGTACACTACCTGTCCGGAGCGCACTCTTCGGCCGAGCGAACGCAGACCCGTCCGTTCGTACATGTCGAGCAGCTCGAGCCGCCCGATGCATACGATGGTCCGGCCTCCGCACGACTGCACGTAGCGCCACGCGCCATACATGAGCAGCGCAGCGATGCGCCCGGCGCGGCGCGCGGCCGTCACGGTCAGCAGGCGAACTTCGTAGAGACCATCGTCGAAGGAGAGCGGGAGCTCGTCGCGCGCGAAATACTTGTCGATGGAATAGCCCGCCCCGCCCGGCAGAGTGATCGACACGAAGCCGGCCAGCTCGCCATCGATGGTGGCCACGAGATACACGTTGGTGGCATCGAGCGCATCCGTGAGCCGCCCATCGGCGTTCTCCGCATGCTGGCCCAGCTCCGACGCATAGATGCGGTGGCGGATCGCGTAGATCTCCTCGCGATCGCGTTCGTTGGCAATGCGGAGCGAGATCAAGCGAATTCCAGCAGGGCTTCGAAGCGCATCGCGACCTCCGGGCCAGAGCGGACTGAGCCACCAATCTAACTCTGGCCGGAAATTCCGACACCCCGCTACCGCTATCTCAGATCGAGTAGCTGCGCGAAGAGATCGAGAGCGCGAGGATCGCCCGACTGCCCGAGCCAGAAGAGCGCCTTGTCCCGCGCCGACGGCGGGCCGTTGCCGCGTGCCACGCGGATGAGCGCCGGCACGCCCTCGTCGCGCGGCTGCTGGGAGAGGGCGAAGATCGCCGCGTTGCGCACCTCGTCGCGGTCCGACTCGGCGTCATCGCGCGCGCCGAAGAGATCGCGGTGGTTGACCGCAGCGGCGGCGGCACGGCTCAGCCAGAACGTGGCGCTCTGACGAGTCGCGCGCGAAGCCCGGTCGCCTCGAACGATCGAGAGCAGCGCCGGCCAGGGCGTCACGCTGTCGGCGAGTACCGCGGCGAACACGGCCTGGTCGCCCACCCGCGATTCCGAGCGCGCGGCGAGTGCGAGGAAGTAGTCCGACGCTTCGCGCGCTCCGACGATGCCAAGATCGTGAATGTCGGACGCCGTATCGTTGCCGCCCACGAAGACCCTTGCTCTGTTCACCGCACCGCCGCTCACGCCCAGCAGCACACGCACCGGGCCCGGCACGCACCACTCCATGCCGTAGCCGCGATCCGAATCGGAGATGTTCGACCGCATGAACGACTGGCCCGCAGTGCCGATGCTGCCGCGCCCGTCGCCGCATACCCCGGGGCGCGATGCGAAGCGAAGCTGCACGGTGCCGTCGCCGGCGCCCGCGATACGACTCTCCAGCGACTGCGCCTGAAGCTGCTGTACTGCGGCGAGCGACGAGACGACCGCTGCGAGTACCAGCGCGAATCGCGCGATGCCACGGCCCGCGAACCGAGCCGGCGACGGCGCAGGCAGGAGTGCACTGGTCTTTCTGTTCATAGTGTGCATGATCTCCGCCCTCACTTCTCGAGGATCGACGTGAGCAGCGCCATCACGCGCGGGTCATCTTTCTGACCGAGCCAGAAGAGCGCTCGCTTGCGCATCGAGTGGTCCGGATCGCTCTGTGCGATGTCGATGAGCGCATCGACCGACGCAGAGTCATCGCGCTGCGACAGTACGAAGATCGTCTGACGGCGGAGCTCCGCGTCCTCGAAATCGTGATAGAGCTTCAGCAGATCGGAGGTGGACGTTCCGCCCTGGCCTGCCCAGAAGAGCGCCTGCTTCCTCACCGCCGTCGTGCGACCGTTGCGCGCGATGTCGAGGAGCGCGGGGAGGCCGGCGCCGTCGGGAAGCTGCGAGAGTACGAACGTCGCCTGCTTTCGTATGGCTTCATCATCCGATGCATCGTTCGCAAGCGCGCGAACCGGATCGAGCACGTTCTTCTCGCCGATCTGCCCTGCCCAGAAGAGTGCGGGTTTCCTGACCTCGATCGGCCGACCGCGGTCGCGCGCGATGTCGAGGAGCTGCGGCCATGGAGTCACGCTGTCCGCCAGCGCGACCGGAACTATCGCCTTCCGCGCCACCTGCTCGCCGGCCGTACGCGCGAGCTGCAGAAAGAAGTCAGCCGCCTCGCGCGCGCCCACCACGCCGAGGTCGGTGAAAGCGCTGTCGCTGGTCGAAGCGCGCGGCCGGCCGACGTATGTGCGCACCTTGGTCACAGCGCCACCGGCCACGGTGAGTCGTACGCGCACGGGTCCCGGCTCGCAATCGTAGTTCCAGCCACGCCCACGGATGCTGACGGAGCCACCTTCCGACTGCGAGTTGAAAGAGATGCTTCCCTCGCCATTGCCGCACACTCCGGGGCGGGAGGCGAAGCGGAGCTCCGACTCGCCACTCACTCCAGCGACGCGCCGGGCCAGCGACTGCTGTGCGCCGACGGCCGACGGTGCGAGCAGCGCCGCCGCCATCGCCGCCGTGAGCAGTGTCCCGGCTCGACGTGCACGGAGCACGCGACCCGTGCGTTCCGCGTATCGTTCGCGCCGCGCGCTGATGTCAGAGCGAGTCATTGGCTATCAGCTCCTCGAGAAGTTGGCGCACGCGCGGATCGTCGCGCTGACCGAGCCAGAAGATCGCCTTCTTGCGAAGCTCCACATCGGAATCGTGCCTGGCGATGTCGATGAGCTTGTCGACGGCGGCGCTGTCGCTGCGCTGCGAGAGGACGAAGATCACCTGCTCCTTCAACTCCTTGTCGGACAGGCGCCCGTACATCGACGCGAGATCGGCGATGGGGAGTCCGCCCTGGCCGGCCCAGAACAGCGCCTTCTTTCGAACATCGATCGTCTGCTTCGAGTCGGCGACGATGTCCAGCAGCCAGCGCCGGTTCTCTTCGCCGCCGCGCTGCGCGACGCCCATGAGCACTCGCTCCTTCAGGCGATCGCTCTCGAGCGACGGAAAGAGCTGGCGGAGATAGCCGGCATCTCCGGCATCATCGCGCGTCTGCGACAGCGCGAGTATCACGCGTCCACGCATCTCCTCCGAGAAATTCCTGTCGCCCACCAGGTCGCGCAGTATCCTGCCCGCCTGATCGCCCGAGTGCTGCGAAAGCGCGAAGATCGCCTTGCGCTGCAGGTCCTCGTCCTTCGTGGAGCGCAGCACCGAATCGAGCAGCGCGACCGACCGATCGCCCGCCACCTGCCCGAGCCAGAAGACGGCCTTCCCTCTCACATCTGCCGACGGATCGCGGCGCGCGACATCGAGAAGTATGTTCGCGCTCTCCTCGTTGCTCTTCTGCGACACGATGAACACCGCCTTCCCGCGGAGCGACTCCGAGCACGCATCGCGACGCGCCAGCACTTTCTTCAGGACCGGCAGCGCCTGAGCGGCGTCCATCTGCATGAGCGCGTTGAGCGCTGCAACGCGCACGTCGTCGTCATCGGACGGACATCCTTCGGTGGCCGAGTCGGCGGACTTGTGAATCTCCTCGGCGGCCTGAGCTTCGCCGCGCTTCGCGAGTTCGCCGCGGATGCGCGTCTCGAGCGCCGATGCATCGCCGCGCGTCGCCGCCCGAGGGTGGCGCGAGCGCTGTTCGTCGAGGCTGGACAGTGCATCATGCAGGTCGTCGGTTCCACCGCGCCTGTAGAGGGCGAAGGCGCGCCAGTACAGAGCGTCTGCGGCATAGGCCGATTCGCTGTAGTCGTCGGCGATCTGCTCGAACATGCGCGCCGCACGCCCGTAGTCGCCATCGTTCAGCCACTTGCGTGCCTCGCGGTAGAGCGAGTCGGCGGTGTCGCCCGGGAACAGCGCTTCGGGCGGCCGCGTACTGAACGATGGCGCCGCGTCCACGAGCCGACCGCTCTCGTAATACGACCCGATCGCAGGGCCGTCCCAGTTGCCGCCGACCCCGACGGCGAGCGTCACCACGAGCAGCGATGTGAGCTTCAACATTTCCATTTCTCCTCAGGTACCGATCGGCAGCGCGCCGGCACCGGCCGGTGTCACGCCGCGGATTCGCGTCATCACGTCGTGCGAACGGAGCGATTGATCGATGAGCTGCAGCTCATCCTTCTTCGTGCCCTGCTCGGCGCCGAGCTGGGTTATCTGCGTGAGAACGATCTCGAGATCCCCGAGCAGCTTGCGCATGCGCGCATCGCTGGCGCCGGGCGAGTCGAGCAGCAGCCGCGTGGTGCCGAGCAGATCGCCGGCCCACGAAGTGATCTGCGGATCCACCTCGCCACGCTCGGATTCCGCCCGGTACGAGGTGAGCAACATCTCCACACGCCCCAGGTGCTCGGCGGTGAGGGTCGCGTACGCGGCACTCTGGTTGCCGGCAGCCACACCGGCGGCATTCGGAACCGGACGCCGGGCGGAGCCCGAGAGATCGCGCGCATCCACGCGCGTGTCCGGCGGCACCGCCGCGAGCCGCTGCTCACCCGGTGTACGTGGGGCGCTCTCGCGGGACGACATGCCGGAGTCCGGAGTGCCCGGCTGCCCGCTTTCCGCGGCCACATGAAGCGGCTGCGCGGAGTCCGCGGCGCCGCCCGGACGCTCGGCCACGAGGCGCGAGTCGGTGGTGCCACGCCACACGTATCCGATTGCGATACCGACGAGCAGCATCGCGGCGATCGCCGAGCCGAGCATCAGCCAGCGACGGGGCGACGCAGCGTGCAGCGGCGCGCTCGAGCTCTTCTCGCGCCGCGCGGCCTCGATCCGCGCCCACATTGCGTCGTGGGGCGTGGCCGGCGGCTCGTTGTAGTCGCGCGCCGCGTGCCGAAGGAAGTTCTCGAATTCGTCGTCCGTCATGCCGTCCACTCTCCCCTGAAATCGGCGAGCGCCGTTCTCAGTCTCGCCCGTGCCCGCGAGAGCTGCGCCTTCGATGTTCCCGGCTGCAGACCCAGCGCGCCGGCGATCTCCTCGTGCGTGAAGCCTTCCACATCGTGCATCACGAACACCGTTCTATATCCGGGCGGAAGTGCGTCTATGGCCTGGGCGAGTCGGATTCTGAGGTCCGGCTCAGCACGCCTCTGCTTCCACTCGTGCGCATCCGCGTCTTCGAGACCGGCTTCGCGCGTGCGCAGCCGCTTCACCTTCCGCAGACCGTTCAGCGACACCGACACCGCGATGCTGTGCAGCCAGGTGGCGAAGCTCGCATCGCCCCGAAACTCCTTCAGCCGCTCGAACGCCCGGATGAACGTGTCCTGAGTGAAGTCCTGCGCGAGGTCGTCACTACCGGCGAGTCGATAGGCGAGCCTGTACACGCGGTCGACGTGCGCATCGTACAACGCACGCTCGGCCGCCGGATCGCCGGCTCTAGCTCTCGTCAGAAGTTGTGATTCTTCCACCAGACCTCGGTGTTCCCAGGGCATCCGAACCGACTGCCCGTGAGACACGGGGTAGCTGGGAAGGGTTGCGTGCCGGCCGCGGGGGGGGGAGGGAGAAGGGGGGAGATTGCACGCAGAAGCACTGCCCTGGCAAGGCTATATTCATCTCGTCCACCGCACGCGGTCGCGCCTCGACGGGAGAGATGAGCCGATGACGGGAAAGATCCACGAGTACGCCGCCCGGCTGGTGTGGGACGGCAACACCGGCACCGGTACCGCCAGGTACGCGAACTACGGGAGACAGCATCGGATTCTCATCGATGGGAAGCCGGATCTCGAAGCTTCGGCGGACCCGATGTTCAAGGGCGATGCGAACACGCACAATCCGGAAGACCTCTTCCTGGCGGCGATCGCGAGCTGCCACATGCTCTCCTACCTGGCGCTCTGCGCGCGGGAGGGCGTGAACGTCGTCTCTTACGAGGACGATGTGCGCGGCACGCTCGAGTTCGACGGACGCGGCGGGGGAAAGTTCACGGAAGTCGTGCTGCGCCCGCAGGTCACCATCACCGCCGAGAGCGACCGCGAGCTGGCGCTGCACCTTCACGAGAAGGCGCACGAGCAGTGCTACATCGCGGCATCGTGCAGCGTGCCGATCACGCACGAAGTCACGGTGAGCGCAGCGGAGTCGGGGCACCGCGAAAGCGCCTCGCCCCCGCCGTCGTTCACTGATCCCCGATCAGCTCCCAGCGCGCCCAGACCGTAGCGGTGACGGTGATGGACGGCTCGATCACGGTGGTCCCGGGTCCTCCGCGGCTGCGCATCGAGTCGACGTTCATGCCCACCATGGCGGCGGGCTGGAAGGTACGGCTGGGATCATCGTACGTGCTCAGTGACAGGACGCGGCCGACCCGAGCGCCGCTCGCCCCTGCGACGGCGTCGGCCTGCCGCCGCGCCGTGGCCGCCGCTTCCTTCAGCGCGTCTTCGTAGGCTGCCGTGACGTCGGTCGCGCGAAACTGCAGCTCCGAGATGTCGATGACCTGGTAGGCCATGACGCTGTCCAGCACCGCGCCGACCTTGCCGATGTCGTGCACGTGCACTTCGATCGCATCATGCGCGCGGTAGGTGGTGTCGTTCACCATCATGCACGTCCGGCCGTCGGGAGTTCGCTGCGGGAGCGGCACGCAGCGCGAACCCTGCACGCTCTCGATCCGGCCGCGCCACAGGTACCATCGGCTCGCGGTGATGATCGAGTCGCCCGGAATTCCGATCTTTCCGAACGCGCGTCGCAGACTGTCGGACCGCGCGGCCAGGGCACTCCCTGCATCGCGCGGTGTCTCCCCTTCGGCGGCGATCGAGAACTTCACGATGGCGACGTCCGGCCTCACGAAGCGGCGCGCCGTCGCGGACGTGCGCATCTCCGAACGTGGGCGTGTCTCTTCCTGCGCCGAAGCGCGATGCGCGAGCAGCAGCGCACAGGTCGCGAGCAGGGAGAGTGCCGCACTGCGCGCGACCGAGTGACGACGGTGTGAGTATCTCATGCATGAGAGACGATCCGCGCGCGTGTCATGGCACGGTGGATGCGCGGCGGGCCGCTCCTCCGGAAGCATGTAGCGAGCTGCACATCGAATCGGAGCGTGGAGCATCACGACACCCACGTCATGAGCATCCCACGCACCTGCCAGCGATCGTCGGTTCGCTCCAGCACGACCAGCCACCCCGACCCGCATAGTCCGCCACAGGTGCCGCTCACCTCGATCAGCGCCTGCCGACCATCGTCGCTGACACCGGCCCGAGTGACGAATACGATGTAGTTGAACACAATGTTCGGCCAGCTTCCGTGAACCATCCCGCCCGGGGGCTGCAGCCAGTCCGCCTGCACGCCGCGAAGCGCACCAGTGGAAGTCGCACTTACCGCCAGTCGATCCCGGATCCCCGTGCAGAGGGGAACGCTCTCCCTGCTCCGTCGAACGAAATCAGTCCACACCGAGGGATCGAGATCGAAGTCGTCGATGAATGCCCGACGATGCGCGGCGGAGTAGTCGGAGAGGGAGTCGATGTCGCTCGGAAAGGTGGAATCAGGCAGTGCAAGCGAGGAGGCCGTCACCAGGAGAGCGAAACTGTCGATTGCCGCGATCGTGATCGCGCAATCATCGCTGGTGGAGAGTCCATCACGCATCGATC
>JBIQLU010000012.1:12320-15024 GCA_044463985.1 Gemmatimonas aurantiaca
GCCGCGATCGTGATCGCGCAATCATCGCTGGTGGAGAGTCCATCACGCATCGATCGCTCGACGCCTCCCGGGCCGACGGGGAGGTCCGCCGTACAGGAGATGACGAGTCCCACCGCCAGAACGCGCACTGCCACGCTGCGAATCCGCATCTGCCGCCTCGCACGAGAGGAGTCGACTCCATTATGCGAGATCGCGATTGGGATGACGTGACGGACGGATTACGCTTTGCTTACGATTCCGAAACGAAAACCGCGCCGGGCAGCACTACCTGCCCGGCGCGGTTTCAGCTCCAGCACGACGTCAATTCGTCTCCCTTCCCGGCCCGTAGAGCACCTGCCCCGGCTTCGCACCGGTGTGCTTGCCGCGATCGATCACGACCTGTCCGTTCACCAGCACCCAGTCGATTCCGGTGGGGAAGAGCGTCGGCTGCTCGTACGTGGAATGGTCCTGCAGCGAATCGAGATCGAAGATCGTCACGTCGGCCCAGTTGCCTTCCTTGATCATCCCGCGGTTGGCGAGGCGCATGCGCGTGGCGGGCCACGACGTCATCTTCCTGATCGCTTCCGGAAGCGTGAGAACGTGGCGCTCCTTCACGTACTTCGCGATCACGCGTACGGCGTTGCCGTAGCTGCGCGGATGCGGGAGGCCGAGTCCGTCCTGCTCACCCGGATTCAGCGCGGCGCCCGCGTCGCTGCCGATGCTCGTCCACGGAAACTTCAGCGCGGTCTCGATGTCGGGCTCGCCCATCATGAAGTAGATCGCCATCACGCGTCCCTTCCCCTGCGAGACGAGGTCGAACGCGGCGTCGGCGGGATCCTTCCCCATCATCTTCGCGATCTCGGTGAGCGTCTTCGTCTCGTACTTCGCGTTCTCCGGATTGCGAGCGTTGACGAGCACTATTCCGTCCCACCCGCCCGCGGCCTCGACGATGTTCCACCAGCCGGGCGAGCCGGTCTTGATCTCGCGCTTGAGCCGTGCGCGGATCTCGGGATCGGCGAGCCGCTTCAGGAGCGAGTCGGCGCCGCCATCGAAGGCCCAGCTCGGGATCGTGGCTTCGAGGCCCGTACCGCCGGCGGTGTACACGTACATGTCGGCGGCCACATCGACACCGCGTGCGCGTGCCGCGTCGACCACGTGCTTCACGGAATCCATCAACGTGCCCCATCCCGGACGGTACGCCGCCTTGAGGTGGAAGATCTCGACAGGCATCCCCGCGTTCTCGCCCACTGCGATCGCCTCGGTCACCGCGCCGACGAGTCCCTTCCCTTCGTCGCGTATGTGGCTCGCGTAGATCCCGCCGCGCTTCGCTGCCGCCTTCCCCACCTCGATGAGCTCCTCGGTGGTGGCGTAGCTGCTGGGCGGATAGATCAGCGCGGTGGTCATTCCCATCGCGCCACCCATCATCGCCGTGTCGACGAGCGCGCGCATCCGATCGAGCTCCGCGGCATCGGGCGCCCGGGATGATCTGCCGAGCACCGCGACGCGCGCCTGTGTCTCGCTGTAGTAGCTGCCGAAGTTGATGCTGATCCCCTGCTTCTCGAGCGAGGCGAAGTACTCGGCGACCTTGCCAGCGGGAACGGGGGTGCCGCCCTCGCCGCCGATCGCGGTGGTCACGCCCATGCGCAGCTTGTTCTCGGCGAGGCCGTTCCTGCGGAGCACGGATCCCGACTGGTCCATCATGTCGATCCAGCCGGGCGAGACGTACTTGCCGCGCGCGTCGATCTCGCGCACGCCGTGTTCATCCACCTTCCCGATCTTCACGAAGCGACCGTCGCGGATGGCGACGTCCGCGGCGATCCACGGGTTGCCGGCGCCGTCGAAGACGCGGCCGTTGCGGATCACCACATCGTACGGAGCATCGCTCCGTGCGGCGAGCACGCCGCTCGACGCCGTCGCGGTAGTGGGCGATGCGGGTGCTGTCTGAACGACATTTCCACTCGCGGAGGAGGCGCAGCCGGCGACGACGAGCGCGAGTGCGAGCGTGGAGAGGTGCGGTCTGACGTTGGCGAGCAGCACGCTCGCGGGGGTACGCGGGCCTCGTGACATGGGCGGAGCTCGTGGGTTCGCGGGAGGGGAAGAGCGTGAGACCAGCGCGCCTGGCGGAAGTGCGAGTCGTGCTGGCTCGTTTGCATCCGGTATCGGCGAAGGTTCCGCCTGGTCGGCTTAGTATTCTACATTGTATCCCCGCTTTTCGCGATCCACCCCGAACCCCGGCACCGCGAGCCCGGCCCGCTCACGGCGCCGGCGCCACCTCCTGGACATCGCCTCGAAAGAGCTTCTTGATGATCACGATCTGCCCGGTGTGATAGGCGTCGTGCTGCGCGACGCCGCGCAGCATCGCTGCGTGGGTAACGCCGGAGCCGAGCGGCGCAGCGCGGGCCGTGGCCACTGGCGCCCCGAGCAGATCCGGATTCAGCTCACGGATCGCGCCCACCAGAGCGCGATGCGCATCGTCGAGCGCGCGCAGCGCGTGCTTCCACTCGGTTTCGGTCGCGCGTGATGGCACGGCGGGCCAGTCGCCGCCAGACGGGAGCTTCGGAGGCGAGCCACGCAGCCGGCTCGCGACTTCGCCGCTCCAGCCGCCCATGTGCAGAACGAGCTCCCATATCGAGTGTGCGCCGCCCGGCGGGCGCCATGCCGCCTCGGCGGCGGTGACATCGGCCAGAACGGCTGCGCGAGACGGGCCGTGCCACGGGTCGCCAGC
>JBIQLU010000012.1:15124-20094 GCA_044463985.1 Gemmatimonas aurantiaca
TCGCCCGCCCGGCGAATCGCAGGCGATCACTCCGCCTTCAACGCGACCAGCGGATCCACTCTCGTGGCGCGGCGTGCGGGGATGAAACTCGCCAGAAACGCGACCGCGGCGAGTATGACGGTCACGCTCCCGATGGTTACCGGGTCGGCGGCACTCACTCCGAACAGCACGCCGCGCGCCATGCGCGCCAGAGATAGTCCACCCACGATTCCGATCACGAGCCCGATCAGCGTCAACTTCGCGCCCTGGCCGAGCACGACTCGATAGATGCCGGCCGCCTCCGCGCCCAGCGCCATGCGAATCCCCAACTCGCGTGTGCGCTGTGCGACCGTGTACGCCATCACTCCATAGAGACCGACCGACGCGAGTGCGAGACCGAGCACGCTGAAGATTCCGAGCAGGGTGGCGCCCGCACGCTGGGGGAGGAGCGAGAGACCGAGCGCGCCTTCCATCGTTCCGCTCTGCACCGGGAGATCGCGATCGAGCGCCGCGATCTCGCGCCTCACCACGGGAATGATTGCAGCGGGATCGCCGGCGGTACGCACCTCGAGCGTCATGTTCGGCTCGTAGGACTGAAGAAACGGGACGTAGAAATACGGCGTGGCGCTCTCCGCGAGCGAGCGAGTCCTGGAGTTGCGCGTGACGCCGACGACTTCGCGCCACGTCTCGCCGAGCTGGATCCGCTTGCCGAGCGGATCCTCGCCGGGCCAGAACCGATTCGCGAACGATTCGTTGACGATCGCCACGGGAAGCGACCCGCTCCTGTCACGCTGCGTGAAATCCCGCCCGCGCTCGAGTGCGATGCGCATGAGCCCGAGGTAGCCGGGCCCCACGATGTTCGCGCCGAACTCCATGTCCTCGCCCGGCCCCGGCTCGTATCCCTCCACACTCACTCCCCTGCGAGAATAATCGAGCCCCAGCGGCGTGCTCTCCGCGAAGCTCGCCGAACGCACCGAGGGGAGCGCCGCCACGCGATTCAGGAGCTCATCGTAGAATGCGCGCCCTCGTGCTTCGTCGTATCCCTGGCTGCCGAGCTCCGTGGAAAAGATCGCGATGCCGCCCGGGTCGAATCCGAGCTCCACGCTCTGCGCGGCGCGCAGGCTCGAGAGTAGAAGACCGGCCATCGTGAGAAGCACGACGCACGTTGCCATCTGACCAACCACCAGAACGCTCTGCATCGCCGGACGACGACGGCGTCGGCCGCCGGCGGTTGCCGCGCCCTTGAGCGCCGAAACGAGATCGAGGCGAGTCGCACGAAACGCCGGCGCGGCACCGGCGATCAGGCCAGTCAGCGCGGCGAGCAGTGCGGCGAATGCGAGTACTCGACCATCGAGCGAGATGTCGAGCGCGATGGGTACAGGCAGCGGCGGCCTGAACGTCATGAGCAGCCCCGCCGCCCATTTCGCGATCAGCAATCCCACCGCGCCGCCGAGTATCGCGAGAACGGCGCTCTCCGTGAGGAGCTGCCGCACCAGCCGGCCGCGCGCCGCGCCCAGCGCGAGACGCACGGAAACTTCGCGCCTCCTCCCCGCTGCACGCGCCAGCAGCAGATTCGCGACGTTCGCGCAGCAGATGAGGAGCATCAGACCCACGACCGTCATCAGCAGTCCGAAGAAACCGACAACGGCGCCGCGGAGCTGCGGAATGATGCGAGAGTCGCGCTCGGACGTGAGCGTGACGACGCGCGACTCGCCATGCACGTCGCTCCAGAGGTCAGGATGGGCATCGTGCAACCTGCGAGCGATCAGGTCGAAGCTGCTCTGCGCCGCGGCGAGAGTCGCTCCCTGTGCCAGCCGGCCGACGATGAACATCCCGCGATCACCGCGCCCCGCTTCGACATCGCTCACCGCCGCGGTGCGCGCCGGAGAGAGGAGGCCTCTCGCGGCGTACGGCAGCCAGATATCCGCCCGCAATCCCCGGATGGAACCCTCGAAGTGTGCAGGTGCGACTCCGACCACCGTGAAGGGATATCCGTTCACGTGAACCCGACGCCCGACGATCCCGGGATCCGCACCGAAGGCGCTCTGCCAGAGTGCGTGACTCAGCACGACCTCCGGCGCGGCGCGCAGCGTACGCCCACCATCCGACACGAATGCACGACCGAGCGCGGGAGCGACGCCGAGCACCGTGAAGTAGTTGTCGCTCACCTCCTCGCCCCACACCCGGCTCGCGGCTCCTCCCGTGCTGAAGTTGAGCGGACTCGGCGCGAACGCCGCGAGACCCTCGAGCCCCGTCACCCCCTCACGGAAGTCCAGATAGTCCGCGTACGACGAGGAGCCATAGCGCGGCCCGCTGTAGTCGCTCGTGTAGACGTGCACGAGCCGGTCTGGTTCGCGAACCTCCGCCGGCGGACGCAGGAGCACCGCGCTCACGAGCGAGAAGATCGTCGCATTCGCACCGATCCCGAGCCCGAGCGTAACGATCGCGGCGACTGCAAAGCCCGGACTTCTCTTCATCGTGCGCAGCGCATACCGGATGTCGAACACCAATTCACCGAGCATTGCTCTCCGCTCCATTGACCGAGGTGCGATGGGGTCAGGCACTTTTTGTAGAGGTCGCGGCAGCAGAGCTGCCCCCACCTCTACAAAAAGTGCCTGACCCCGTCACTCGCGCCACAACGCATCGCGCGGCGTGACTCCGAGGGCCCTGCGCGCCGGGACGTACGTCGCGGCGAGCACCACCAGCGCTATGATTGTCGATACGAGCACGCATGTCACCACCGTCGATGCCGCGCCGATTGGAAAGATCCTGGAGAACGCGATGCCCGTTGCAAGCATCGCGGGGAGCGCGACTATCGCGCCGACCAGGTACTGACGACCGCCCTGGCGGAGGAGAAGACCGAGCACCGTCGCATCGGTGGCACCGAGCGCGCGCCTGATACCGATCTCGCGCGTGCGCTGCCCCACGGAACGCGCCATGAGCGCGTACGTGCCGCTCACGGCGAGGAGGAGCGCGAACGCGAAGCACACCGCGAAGAGCCTGGTGACCGAACGCGATATCAACGCGGACTGCTCGAGCATCTCGTCGTACGTGGACACCGGGGACGGCGCGGTCGCCGGATCGATCGCCGCTACAGCCCGATGCAGCGATGCCACCGCGGCCGCTGCGCTCCCCCGTCCGCGCAGCGTGATCATCGCCGTCGATGCGTCGGTCTGCAGCAACGGCACGTAGACTGCCTGCGTGCTCCGATCTCGCGAGAGCGGATCGCCGAGCGGTACATCGCGCGCTACGCCCACCACGGTACGCCACTCGCTCTCACCGAGTCCGCCGAGTCGGATCTGCTTTCCCACGGCCGTGCCGCCGGGCCAGTTCGCCGCGGCGAAGTCGTGGCTCACGATCGCCGTGGGCGCTCCGCCCGCACGGTCGCGCTCGTCGAACGGGCGACCCGCGGAAACCCGCGCGCCGACGAGCTCCATCGGACCGAGCACGGCCCGCACGAAGGCGCGCGGCGATCCGTTTCGCGCCGCGGAGCCGCCCGCGTCGAGTTCCACCCGATCCGCGCCGCCCGTACTGCCGAGGTCCGCGAGGTTGGCGCGGAGCATCGCGCCATCGACCTCTGGCGACGCGGCGACGGCGTCGCGCACCGCCGCGTAATACTCGCCGCGCTTCGCCGGCGTCGCGTAGTGATCCACCGGCGGCTCGAGGTAGCTGTTCATCAACCCGCGCGTGTCGAAGCCGAGGTCCGCGTGAACCACGCGATCTGCCAGAATCGCCGAAAGAACGCCGAAGAACATCAGCACCGACACGGCGGCGACCTGCGCTGCCACCAGAACACGCGCGGCGCGCCCCTGCCCACGCCCGCCACCGCGAGCGGAGGTGTCCTGCAGCACCGCGTTGATGTTCATGCTCGTGGTGCGCGCCGCCACCACACCGCCGAGCAGCGCGATGGTCAGCGTCACGAACGCGCCAGCCGCGATCAATCCGTACGTATCGAGCCGCCACACCCACCAGAACGCGAGGTTGCCGGGTATGTGGGTGTGTGCCCACGCGTTGACTACGTTCAGTCCCCACGCCGCGATCGCCGTCGCCAGCACGCCGCCGGCCACCACGAGGATCACGATCTCCCAGAGATTCTGCGCGATGAGCCGCGCGCGCGTGGCACCCAGCGCGACGCGCACCGCCATCTCGCGCCCTCTGTCGTTCACGCGCGCGAGGAGAAGATTGACGATGTTCACGCACGCGAGCAGGAGCACCAGCGAAGCGAGGACGTTGAGCGCGCCGAACACGAGTGGCCCCTCACCTCCCATCTGCGCCCTCGGGTAGGACTCGACCGCGATGCGTGCCGGGAGCGAGTCCGCTCCGCTCGCCGCCGCCTGGAGCTTCTCCCTGCTCCGGCGGGCTTCGTCCGCCAGCACCTGCAACTGTGCGCGCGCCGCGCTCGCACTCGTTCCGGCGGCGAGCCGTCCATAGACGTCGAGCAGCTCCTTCCCCGGCGCCGGATCGTCGAGCGACGACCGCCCCAGCGGTATCCACGCATCGGATGCCACGGGGAATCCGTAGCCGCTCGGCATGACTCCCACCACGCGCGTGGGCACGCCGTCGAGCTCGATCCGCGTTCCTACCAGCGCGCTGTCTGCACCGAACACCGAAGTCCATGTTCTGTGTGACAGAACGATCACCGGTTCCGCGCCCAACGCTTCATCATCCAGGCGGAAGCCGCGCCCGATCGCCGCGGCGGTTCGCGTAGTGCGGAACACGTTCCACTCCGTGGCCGTCGCATCGAGCGTGCGACTGTGCGTTCCGTCCGCATCGGCCGCGACGAGCTGCCGCACCGCGTACGCGCCGAAGTCGGTGAGCGTCGTGATCGACCGCCGCATCCTCGCCAGGTCGTACGCATCGAGTCCGCTCGTTCGCTCCCCGATGGTCGACGAGATCCTGACTATCTCCGCACCTCCGCTCACCGGTATCGGCTTCACCATCGCCGTGTACAGGAAGGAGAAGGTGAAGATGCTCACCCCCAGGCCGCCACC
>JBIQLU010000012.1:20194-36871 GCA_044463985.1 Gemmatimonas aurantiaca
ATGCTCATCGGGGGGATGGCGGCGGCGCGGCGGGCGGGGATGAAGGAGGCGAGCAGGGCGACGGCGAGCATGCAGAGCACCACTGCTACGAAGGCGACCGGATCGGCCGTGCCGATGCCGAAGAGCATGCTGCGTATGAAGCGCGTCAGGAGGAGCGAGGCAGCCGCTCCGACGGCGATTCCGGCCAGGGCGAGCAATGCCCCCTGCCGGAGCACGAGCTTCATCACGTCGGCCGACTGCGCGCCGAGCGCGATGCGCACGCCGATCTCCTGACGACGCTGCGTCACGAGATACGAGATGACGCCGTACACGCCGAGCGTCGCGAGAAGGAGCGCCGAAGCTCCGAAGACGCCGATGAGGAGAAGCGTGAAGCGACGGTCGGCTACCGAGGTGGAGATCACCGTCTCGATGGTGCGGAAACGCGGCGGCACATCGGGACGCAGTTCGCTGACGGCGCGCCGCGCCGCGGCGATCGCCGACGCACTCTCGACGTCGCCCTGCATCACCAGGTTGAAGCCGTTCGCCACCCACGGGCGCTGGCGATAGTCGGCATAGAACGTCGGCAGCGGATCGGTGGCGAGTCCCTCCTCGCGTACATCACCCACCACTCCCACTATGGTGAACGGGTGCAGATCGCCATCCATGTTGCCGAACTGGATCACCTTCCCCAGCGGGTCCTCGCCCGGCCAGCGCTTCTTCGCCAGCGACTCGCTGATCAGCGCCACGTGCGGCGACCCTCTGGTATCGCGCTCGTCGAACAGCCTCCCCTTCACGAGCGGAATCCCCATGGCGCGGAAATAGCCGCTGCTCGCGACGCGGAAGTACGCATTCCCCGTGCGCGAGCGATCGCGTGCGACGTCCCCGAAGGAGTCCATGGTGATCTGCTCGTTCGGACCGTTCATGATGATGAAGGTCCCGTTTCCGCCGAAGTCGTCGCCGAGCGGCATCACCGTCACGCCGCCAACGTCGCGCACTCCGGGGATTGCACGAAGCCGTTCGATGAGCCGGTCGTAGAAGCTCACCGTCTGGGTGGCCCAGACGCTGTCGTGATCGGCCGAGGATGGCAGAGTGACATCCAGGACGAGAGCGTTGCTGGTACGGAAGCCGGGATTCACCTCGAGCAGCTTGAGGAAGCTTCTGCCGAGCAGTCCCGCGCCCACGAGCAGCACTATCGTGGCGGCCATCTGCGCTACGACCAGCGCTCCGCGAAGCCTCATCGTGGCGCCGGCGCCCGCCTGCGTGCGCTGCGACTCCGCGAGCGCCGCACGCAGATCGCCGCGGCCGGCGCGCATCGCGGTGAGGAGTCCCATGGCCAGCGCGGCTGCTACCGAGACTCCGAACGCGAACGCGAGCACCGTCCAGCTCACGTGGACGCTGGCGGCTCGTGGTATGTCGCCGCTCTGCAGCGCCAGCAGCGCTCGCACCCCCACGGCCGCGAGCAACACTCCGAGTATCCCGCCGCCGATGGCCAGCACGAGTGACTCGGCCACGAACTGTTTCACGAGTCGCGCGCGCGACGCACCGAGCGCAACGCGCAGCGCGTATTCACCATCGCGCGCCGCCGTGCGCGCCATCATGAGATTCACCACGTTGGCGCAGGCGATCAGCAGGAGGACGCCCGAAGCGCCGAGCAATATGAGGAGCGCCGGCTTCAGTTGTCCCACCATCTGCTCGCGCAGCGGCACGAGCGCGACGCCCGCCATGTCCGTCTCCTCGCCGTACTGCGCTCTGATCCTGCGGCCGATATTGTCGGCATCGGCTCTGGCCTGCTCGAGAGTCACGCCCGGCGCGACCCTGGCGATCACCGGCCAGTTGTGCGCGGTGCGATACGGGTTTCGACCCACCAGCTCCGCCGGCGACCAGAGTGCGGTCCCCGCGGGATAGTCGAGCTGCGGCGGCGCCACGCCCACGACGGTGAACACCATGCCGTCGAACGTCAGCGTGATACCGGATCCGATGGGCGCGCCGCCCAGTACGCTCCGCCAGAAACCAGCGCTCACCACCACCGCCGGCGTCCCGCCCTCACGCTGCTCGTCGGGAAGGAAGAAGCGCCCGTGCAGCGGCTGTATCCCCATGGTGCGGAAGAAGTCCTTCGAGACGACCGCGGAGTGCGCGCGCACAGGCTCGTTACCGCCTACCACCGAGACTATCCCCCAGTCGGACGCTTTCGCCATCGAGGTGAAGCTGCGCGTCTGTTCCTGGATGTCCTCGAAGTCGGGATCGGAGAAGTTGCTGTGCCCGCCCTTCGTCCCGACCTCCGACAGTCGAACGAGTCGCTGCGATTCAGGATAAGGCAGCGGCCGAAGAAGTACGCCGTCCACCACCGTGAAGATCGCGGTGGTCGCGCCGATCCCCAGCGCGAGGGTGAGCAGTGCAACGATCGTGAAGAATGGCGCTCTCGACAGAGTGCGGAACGCGAAGCGGAGATCGCGCATCGGAGGGACTCGCTGGACTGAGGATTACCGGAGGTGGCTTCGGAGCGACGCGTACACACCGAGTGCTGGCACGCCTTCCCGCGAAGTCGCGGCAGATCACGCCCGGTGCTCGCGATCGCCGCAACGGACTTCCCTACGGATCGACGCGGGCGTGCGTTTCGCCGGGTCCCGGAATTCGTCCCCGATCCGACGTGGAGGTCGCGCGGCCGTGCGAGCGCCGCTTCAACCGTGGTGCGGGAGGTTCACCCTCGTTGCATCGGCCGGCGTAACGGCGGGCATTCCCCGCACGAACGCTATGTAGTCTGTGGGAACCGGCGGCAGCCCGCTCTGTCGCAGCAGGATGTTCACCTTGCCGCGATGATACTGCCCGTGGAGCATGACCTGAAGCAGGATGTCGACCACACTCGTGGAGAACGTGATCCCGGCGCTGTTGCGATACTCCACCATCCGCTCGAGATCCGTTTCACGCAGTTCGGAGAAATACGCGCGGAACGATTCGGCGACCTCCCTTCGCAGCGCCAGCACTTCGCTCAACGGTCCCGAAGGCCAGATCGCTGCGCGCGATGCGCGCGCTTCGATGCGCGCCAGCCACGTTTCCTCGGCGCCGAGGATGTGCGCGTACTCGCGGACGATCGCGCTCGGTGCGGACGCCGAGCGCAGCGACTCGGCGAGAGCCGCGTCTGCAGCCAGACAGTGATCGGCGAGCCGCTGGAGGTACTCGACGGTTTCCATCCACCTTCCTCGCTCGTGGAAGCACAACCCCGGCACTCAACCTACAAGCACACGGCGAGTAGTGCCACCACGAGCGATCGCTCAGCTCGTCACGTCGCGCGCTCGTTGATCCACACCACGGACGCGATCGGTGGCGGCGCGGGACGCTCGCGCCGCTCGCCAGATGCGCTTTCGCTCTCCGCGGGACGCGGCGGCGGAGGCGGTTCGCGATTCATTCGCGCGTAGTTGGGAATCGCGATCATGGGAGTGCCATCGGCGAACTTCCCCTTTATCACCATCACGCCGCCGAGCAGATCGCCGCGCCACTCGGTGGTGAGCGGTGCGTTAGCCGGGAGCACTTTCCCGATGTCGCCGACGTCGACCTTCTCGATGTTGTAGACGAGCGGACCGTAGCGGAGCGCCACCTTCCCTCTGTCGGCCTCGACTGCGTCGATGGAACGCACACGCTGGATCTTCATCGGCAACTCGAGCTCGATGGTGTCGCCGGCCTTCCATGTGCGGTCGATGACGGCGTAGCCATTCTCGATCTTCGGCGTCACGGACGATCCGTTCACGGCCAGCGAAGCGATGCCGTTCGCGGCCGGCGTGCTCGAGTAGAGCTCGCTCACATCGCGGTTCGGCACGCGCACACGTAGTCGAAGCTTTTTCGGAGCCGCGGGGTTCACGGTGATGGCCACTTTTCCGTCCCACGGGTAGTTGGTCTTCTGCACCATCTGAACGTGCGTGCCTCCGACATCGCCGAGCTCCACCTTGCTCCCCACGAACAGGTTCACGTAGACGCCGTCGGGGCTCTTGGCGTAGATCCAGGTCGGCATCTGGAGCAGCGTGCGCGGGATGTTGCCGGTGCAGCACGGTACACCGTGCCACGAGGTGCGCACCCTGCGTGCGTCGAGCGGGTTCGGATAGAAGAACGTCTCTCCGTCCATCGCGAGCGAGCCGAGGAGCGCGTTGTAGATCGTCTCCTCGTACAGATCGGCGAAGGTGGAGTCGTGGTAGGTGAGATTCAGCTTCGACTGGAAGAAGATCTCGCCGCAGCTCGAGCACGACTCACAATACGCCTCGTTGCGGAGCGAGTAGTTCGGGCCGAACCCCTCGGACGTCTCGCCGCTCGCGATGCCGCCGGTGACGTAGTACTTCCTGTGAACGATGTTGTCCCAGAGCGACTTCACCGCGCTGCGGTAGTCGTGGTCGTGCGTCTCCATGGCCACGTCGGCCATGCCGGAATACAGATAGACGGCGCGGACCGCATGTCCCACGGCCTCGTACTGTTCGACCACGGGTACGTGGCTCTGATCGTACTCGGAGCGCTCGCGCGGATCGTTGGCGGCGCGGGAGCGGCTGTCGAGGAGGAACTTCGCGAGCTCGATGTACTTGTCGCCCTTCCCCTTCCCCTCGGTGTCGTTCACGAACCGCCCGAAGCGCACGAGCGCCTGCTCCATCTCCTCGTGGCCGTCGTACCACGCCTTCTTCGGGGCGGGACCGATGTTCGCGTACCAGCAGTCGGCGAGCTTCTTCGCCGCGTCGTACAGACGGGCATCCTTCAGGTCGGTCATGCTGTAGTGCACGATCGCCGACTCGAGGAAGTAGCCGCCGGTGTAGCCCTCGTGATCGTTGCGGCGCGTCCAGTGGAGAAATGGGCCGGGCTGCTGATTGCCGCCGCGATTGCTCGTGCGCGGCAGCGTGAACGCCGTCTGCATGTAGCCATCGGGTTCCTGCGCCGCGAGTATGATCGGGATCCAGCGCTCGAGCGTCGCGCGCAGGTGATCCTGTGCCTTCACGATCTCGGCGTCTCCCCCGGGATCCACCATGAGCGCGATGCTCATCGCTTCGACGGCGTTGTGCACGTAGGCGTCGGAGAACACGTAGCCCTTGTGGGCGCCGTGGGGCTCGCCGCGCAGCGCCTTCCCCGCCTCGATGAAGTTGTCGAGTCCACCCGCCTGCACATCCGGGCTCTCGAGCATCTCGATGCAGTGAGGAATCCAGCTCACGATCAGCGCCTTGACGCGATGGTTCCAGAGCTGGCTGTCGATCGAGTAGCGACGGGTGTGCACCAGATCGAGCTGCTTCGCCGGAGGCGGCTCTTCGGCCTTCACGGTAATGGTGGACGACGCCCTGCTCTCGCCGTTGTCGGCGGTGAGCTCGATGACGTAGACGCCCGGTGCGGAGAAGGTGGCGGTGGTCGCGAGCGCGTTCTCGTCGGCGAAGGAGACGCGACCGGGTCCGGACTTCCTGCTCCAGCGCACCTTCGGCGTCGGGCCGGTGGGCACGGGCGGAGCGGAGTCGGCATCGGCGCCGCGGCGCCGGCGCGGCCTGCTCTCGGGCGGCTCGCCGTAACCGGCCCAGCCGCGGAGGTAGCTCTTGCCGGGGATGACGACCACGCGATCGACGCCGGCCACGCCGTTGACGGGAACATCACCCATGCCGGGCAGGGGGCCGCGCCTGGCGGGCGACTGCGCGCGCGCCTGGCCGAGGATTGCGGTCTGGAGAACGGGCGAGATGGCCGCGGCACCGAGCGCCGCCTTGCCCAGCGTCCCGAGCAACTGGCGCCGGGTGATTTTGGACGAGGACTCGCGGTTGCTCATGGCATCTCCCGGAAGAGTGGTGGGCTGACGGCTCGAGGTCACGAGGATACAGTATCCATCGAGCAGGCGGACTGCAAGCGCTTACAAACGGTGGGGTCAGGTACTTCTTGTAGAGGTCCCGGCGGCAGAGCTGCCGGGACCTCTACAAGAAGTACCTGACCCCACCGTTTGCCTCCTGTTGACATTCTACCCGAAGGGCCCTATGGTAGGGTAGAATGCCTACCAGAGAACGAATCCAGCTCCTGCAGGGCACGCTCGACCTGCTCGTCCTCCGCACGCTCGCCTCCGGACGCGCGCACGGACAGGGTGTGGCGCGTGCCATCCAGTCCGCCTCCCGCGACTCCATCCTCGTCGACCACGGCTCCCTCTACCCCGCCCTCCAACGGCTCGAGGAGCGCGGCTGGATCCGCGCCGAATGGGGTACTTCGGAGAACAATCGCAGGGCGCGCTTCTACGAGCTCACCGCCGCGGGACGCCGCCAGCTCGTGCGCGCCACGAGCGAATGGTGGTCCTTCGCGGATGCGATGGCGCTCGTCCTCGATCCGCACTCTTCCGCGGGGTGATCCATGCGGCACCCTCTCCACTTCCTCAGGCGCCGGCGCCGCTCCGACGCGGATTTCGCCGAGGAGATCGCTTCGCACCTCGCTCTCGAGACCGACCGCCTCGTGGCCGAGGGCCTTCCGCGCAACTCCGCTGCCCTCGAGGCGCACCGCCGCTTCGGTAACGTCGGCATCGCGCAGGAAGACTTCCACCGCCGCCGCACCATTGCCTGGCTCGAGGCCGTTCCGCTGCACCTTCGCCGCGCCGCGCGACGACTCCTTCGCGCTCCCATCTTCGCCATCACCGCCACGCTCACCATCGCGCTCGGCATCGGCGCCACCACCGCCGTGTTCAGCCTGGTGAACGGCGTGCTCCTCCGACCGCTCCCCTTCGCGAACCCCGATCGGCTCGTCGAGCTCTCGCACTCGATGCAACTGCAGGGGATCAGCCACGTCGATCAGTCGGACGGCACTTTCCTCTACTATCGTCGCGCGAACCACGTCTTCACCGACGTCGGCGCTTTTCGAGCGGCCGATGTGAATCTCAGCGCGACGACCGAGCGCGATGCAGCCGGCGCGAAACGCGAGGAGGCGGCGAAGGCCAGCGCCGGCCTTTTCGGCGTACTCGGTGTAGCGCCGATCCGCGGACGCGTCTTCCGCGAGGATGAAGATCTGCCGAGCGCCGCCCCCGTCGCGATCATCGGAGAGCGCCTCTGGCGGGAGCAGTACGCTGCCGATCCCGACATCATCGGCCGCAGCATCGTGATCGACGGCGTGCCGCACGAGGTGATCGGCGTGATGCCGAGAAGCTTCGCGTTCCCCGATGCGCGCACCTCGCTCTGGCTGCCGATCGGCATCGATCCCGCAAACACGAAGACCGCCGCCTTCGACTACCGGGCCGTGGCGAGACTCCGTCCCGGCGTCACGTCGAGTGCCGCGGCAGCCGAGCTCGCGCGCCTTCTCCCCGAAGCTCCCGAAGCGTTCCCCGGACGCCTCACCGCGAACGCGATCGCACTCACGCACATGGAGCCGGTCGTGCGCCCGCTCCGCGACGTGATGCTGGGCGGCGTGGGACACGCGCTCTGGGTAGTACTCGGCGCCGCGGCGTTCCTGCTGCTCATCGCCTGCGCGAACGTCGCGAACCTCTTTCTCGTGCGCGCGGAAGAGCGACAGCACGCGATGGCGGTGCGCCGCGCGCTCGGCGCAGGGCGCGGCGTGGTGGTCGCCGAGTTCTTCTCGGAGGGACTGATCATCGCCGCGGTGGGTGGCGCGATCGGAGTGGCGCTCGCCGGGCTGGGACTGCGTGCGCTGCGCGCGCTCCCATCGGCGATCTCTATTCCACGGATTTCCACGGTGGGGATCGACGCGAGTGTGCTCGGCGCCGCACTCGCGGTCACGCTGCTCACCGCGCTCGTGATGAGCATCGTACCGGCGGTACGCTCGTACGGTTCGGGCGGCGAGTCGGCGCTGATCCGGGCAGCGCGCGGCAGCACCGCGGGGCGCAGTCGCCACCGCACGCGCAGGCTCTTCGTGATCGTGCAGCTCGCGCTGGCGCTGGTGCTGGTCACGGGCGCGGGACTGATGGCGCGCAGCTTCCGCGCGCTGCACTCGGTGCGGCCGGGCTTCGATACCGAGCGCTCGTACGTGTTCCGGGTGCAACTCCCCGACGCAGGCTATCCCACCACCGGAGCAGTCGTCGGCTTCGTCACGCGAGCGCTCGACGAGATCGCCACGCTCCCCGGCGTTCAGGCGGCGGGCGCGATCTCCAAGGTTCCGCTCGAGGCCGAAGCGCGGCAGGACACGGCGGTGTTCCTGGAAGGGAGCGCTCCCGCCGGTGGGATGGGGCAGGAGATGCCTGACATACACCAGGTAGCGTACGCCACACCGGCGAGCTTCGGCGCGCTCGGCATCCCCATCATCGAGGGGAGATCCTTCGACGAGCCGGACGCGTCGCGCGCGCCGCTCCAGGCGCTGGTGACGCGCGCGTTCGCGAAGCGCTACTGGGGAAACGAACCAGCCGTGGGACGGCGCGTCCGCTTCGCGCCAGTGGGGCCGTGGTTCACCGTGATCGGCGTGACTGGCGACGTGCACGGCACGCGGCTCGATGAACCGCCGGATGAAACCGTGTACGTCCCGCTCGTGGTGGCGCCTGGCGCCGCGACCGCGAACGGCGGCGCCGACTCCGTGCGGTGGGCACCGCGCACCCTCGCCTTCGCCGTGCGCAGCAGCGCCGATCCGAACGACGTCACGCTCCCCGTGCAGCGCGCGCTGCGCGAGCTGGCACCGTCGGTGCCGGTGTACGGCGTGCGGTCGATGGCGGAAGTGGTCGATCGCTCCACCGCGCGCACTTCGTTCACACTGGGGCTCCTCGAGGTCGCTTCGCTCGCGGCGCTTATCATCGGCGCGGTCGGGCTGTACGGGGTCGTCTCGTACATGGTCAGCCTGCGCGAACGCGAGATCGCGGTGCGCATGGCGTTGGGCGCGCAGCCCGGCGCGCTGCGACGTCGCGTACTGGGCCAGGCGATCGCCGTGGCAGCCGTGGGTATCGCCGTCGGGATTGGCGTCGCGGCGCTGTCGGCGCGGGTGATGGCGGCGCTGCTGTACGACGTGAGCCCCAACGACACTTCGACGCTCGTGGGCGCCGCACTCCTCATGGGGATCGTGGCTCTGGCGGCGAGCTGGATACCGGCGCGGCGCGCCGCGGCGGTGGACCCCGCCACCACGCTGCGCACCGACGCATGACGACGGAGAAATGCCGGGGGATGTTCGATCGCTGACGTCTCACAATGTGAGACGGTATGTGACGTCAATTACGCGACCATCTCGTCGACGACGGAAGGAGGTCGGGATGTCCAGACACGGCGCGTCCCTCGCACTCGCGACTCTCTCGCTCGCCCTGGCGGGCGGCGTGGCCATCATGGCGTGGCGCGCCGCATCCGCACGCCCCGCACTTGCGGCCTACTCCGATGACTCGGCGTTCGGAGCTCCGGCCGCATCGAACGCATCTGTCGCCGTGCTCGCGGGCGGCTGCTACTGGGGAATGGAGTACGTGTTCGACCACGTGCGCGGCGTCGGGCGCGTGACCTCGGGGTACGCCATCCCCGTCACCGAAAAGGGAGAACGCTTCGCGGGTTCGGCGGAAGCGGTCCGCATCGAGTACGACTCCACCATGGTGTCGTACCACCGGCTCCTCGAGATCTTCTTCACGGTTGCGCACGATCCGACGCAGTTGAACCGCCAGGGGCCGGACGTGGGCCCCAACTACCGGTCCATCGTCTTTCCGCGCAGCGAGGCGCAACGCGAGCTCGTACGCGCGTACATCGACTCGCTCGATGATGCACGCAGCTATCCTCGCCCGATCGTAACGCAGGTCGCGCCGCTCGAGTCGTTCCACGCCGCCGATCCCTCCGAGCAGCGCTACGCCGAGCGCCACCCGCACTCTCCGTACATTCTGATCAACGATGTGCCGAAGGTGCGGGCGTTGAAGGCGCGCTTTCCGGAGTCGTATCGGTAGCGGGCGCTACTCCTTCCCTGCCGCTCCCACGACTTCGTTTCCGCCCTGCAGCCAGTAGCCGAACCACTGGCGGAGCCGGCCGAGCCTGTCCACCAGCAGCCACGGCTCACCGCTGCGGGAGAGCTCGTGCGTGGAGCGCGGGTAGCGCACCAGCTCCACCGGCACGCCCTGCTTCTTCAGGGCGATGAACCAGAGCTCGGCGTTCCCCATCGGCGTCCGGAAGTCCTCCTCCGACTGCACGATCAAGGTGGGCGTCTTCACGTTGGCCACGTGGCGAATCGGCGAGAGCGAGTCGTACATCGCGAAGTTGTCCCACGGCTTCCCGTAGAACTCGAACTCCGTGAGTCCCTGCGCGTCCGAAGCGCCGTACCAGTAGGTCCACTCGCTGATCATGCGGTCGGCCTGCGCCGCCTCGAAGCGATCGGTCTTCGTGGTGATCCACGCCGTCATGAAGCCGCCGTACGAGCCGCCGGTCACGCCGACGTGGGTCGAGTCGACGTCGGGACGCTGAACCGCGATGTCGACGGCCTTCATGAGGTCTTCGTAGTCTTCCGCGCCCCAGCGGCCGCGTGTGGAGTACGTGAAATCCGCGCCGTAGCCGCTGGAGCCGCGCGGGTTCGTGTAGAGCACCCACATTCCCGCGCCCGCGATGTTCTGGAATTCGTCGAACCACCCTTCGCCGTACTGCGAGTGCGGTCCGCCGTGGATGTAGAGCACCAGCGGATACTTCTTCCCGGGCTCGTAGCCGTACGGCTTCATGAGCCACCCCTCGATCTCGAGCCCGCCCACCGACTGGTAGGTGAAGCGCTCCGAGTTCGCCCACGCGATCTCGGCGTTCAGCGAATCGTTGAAGCTCGAGATGCGCCGTTCGTTCTTTCCGTCGATGTCGGCCACGTAGATCTCGGTCGGCTCGTCGACGCTCGTGGACGCGTAGGCAACTGTCCGACGAGCGGCGTCGTACGCCACGTCGCGGAGCTGGCGACGGCCGCCGAGCACTTCGCGCACCTTCTTCGACTTCGGATCCAGACGCAGAAGAGCGCTGCGTCCGCCGATGGATGCGGTGAAGGATATTTCACCGTTGGGGAGCCACGCGAAGTCGTTCGGCTCGTAGACCCAGTCGCCGAGCACGTTCACCGGCTCGCCGCCGCTCGCGCTAACCAGGTAGATGCGCCGCGAGCTCGTGCGCGTGGGTGACGCGATGAACGCGATGCTCTTCCCGTCGGGCGACCATGTCGCCTGACGTTCGTCGCCCATGAACTCGGCCACGCGCCTGGGAGTGCCGCCGTTCGCGGGTATCACGAAGATGTCCGACCGGTTCTCCGGCGCCTCGTCGCGCACGGAGTCGTACGGCAGACGCGCCAGCGAATCGCGCTCCGCTTCCACCACGGAATCGGGACGCAGCTTCGGATCGGCGGAGAACGCTATCCACTTTCCGTCGGGCGAGATGCTCGCACCGCGGCGGGAGTAGAGCGTGGTGTCGAGCTGGCGCGCGGCAGTATCGCCATTCGCTCGCACGAAGATCTGCGACGCGCGGTACACGCGCGCTTCGCGCGGGCCCGGAACGTAGCCGGTGTTGTTGGACTTGAAGCGTTCCTGCGTGATGTGCCGTCCGTCGAAGCGACGTGCGTCGAGCGGGCGGGTGATCGCGCCGTACGGCGGGCGCGCCATCGGCTGCATTCCCTTCCACGGATCCTTCTTCGTGGAGTCCGCGGTGGAGCTGTCGGCATCCGTGTCGCTCCACGCGGCAACACCACCATCGCGCGTGAAGGTGGCCGACGCCGGCGGAGCATCCACCGGCTGGAACGCTTCGCCGCCCGGACGATCCATGCGCAGCGCCCACGTGCGACCGCGTCTCCCCTTCTCGCCGCCGGGACGACGCGAATCGAAGTAGAGAAGCTTACCGTCCGGCGAGAAGCGCGGATTGGAGCTCTCGGTACCCGGCGACGTGTAGCGTGTGGGAGCACAGCTCTCGACGTCGGATGCGCTCGCACCTCTCGCCGCCTGACGCGTAGCTGCCGGGCATCCGCTGGTGGGCGCCACCCACACCTCACTGTGCCGCTCGTTCTCCTTCTCGTTGACCGTCGTGACGGTGAACGCCACGAGCCTGCCGTCGGGCGAGAGTGCGGCGTCGCCCACGGTGGTCACGCGATACCAGTCGTCCGGAGTGAAGGCGCGGCGCGCACCGTCGTTCTGCGCGACCACTGGCAGGGCACCGAAAAGGGCTAGCAGAGCTGCGGCGCCGAGTGTACGCGTCGAGCGCATGGAGGAGAGCTCCCTGGGAAGGAGTGGAAGTACGCCGTGCCGGAGAGAACACCGGCACGGCGAGATCTGCCGCGGGACCCGAAGGCCGCGGCGCTGCGACCATGAGCTACGACTATAACAGCCCGAGGTGAATCAGTCGAGCTTGGCGTCCAGCTCGAACTTCAGATTCCCCTTGAACGCCTTGGAGACCGGGCAGCCATCCTTGGTTGCCTCCGCCAGCTTCTGGAAAGTGGCTGCATCCACGCCCGGCACATCGGCACGGACGGTGAGCTTCATGGTGGTGATGGTGAAACCGCCGCCGTCCTGCTGGATGGTGCACTCCGCAGTGGTACGCACGCTCTTCGGCGGCGTCCCGTTCTGCTCGAGGCCGAGGCTCAACGCCATGCTGTAGCAGGCGGCTTCAGCGGCCGCGAGGAGTTCCTCGGGATTCGTACCCGCCTCTTCGCCGAAGCGCGTTCCGAACGAGTACGAGCCGCCGATCTTGCCGCTCGCACCGTTGAACGTCCCCTTCCCGGTCTTGAGACCTCCTTCCCAAACGGCACTCGCCTTACGTGTCGGCATCACTCGCTCCTTGCATCGTGTATCATGAGAACAGGCGCGCCCCCGCGGCGCCGCCCTCTGGCAAGTTCTCCGAAAGGCTGATGGTTAGCAACTTGTAGCCGGGGTCAGGCACTTTAAGTAGAGGTTGGGGCAGCAGAGCTGCCCCGCCCTCTACTTTAAATGCCTGGCCCCCCCCTTATTTTGCAGTTACCCTGTCAAAGAATCCCGCCACCGAGTCTCTTCCACCGACCATCGAGCGTGTGCTGCGCCACTTCCGCTCGATGGGGCGCGAGGAGAAGATGCAGGCGCTCGTCGCCTACGCGAAGAAGCTCGAGCCGCTCCCGCCGCGCTACGCCGCTATCGACAGGTCGAATTTCGAGATACCGGAATGCCAGACGCGCGTCGACATCATCCCGGAGATCCACGACGGCAAGCTCCACTTCTACGCCGACGTCAACATCCGCGAGTCGCCCACGATCGCCGCATTTCTCTCTATCCTCTTCTCCGCCGTCAACGACCAGCCCCCCTCCGTCGCCCTCTCCCTCCCCTCCGACATGGCCCGCCGCATGATGAACGACATCGGCCTCGGCTCGCGCGAAGTCGGGCTGAATGCGATGGTGAGCAGGGTGAAGAGAACGGCCGAAGAAACCACGAAAAGTTAGAAGGAGACAGGCGACAGGAAACAGCTACCAGCTCACGCGAGACGAGCTCCCCACGCCGCAGCACTTCCTGTTACCTGTCTCCTGTGTCCTGTCTCCTTTTCTCCCCTTCCCCCATGCTCCGTCGAACGAAACTCCAGGGCCAATCAAGCATGACCATGGGAGCGCCGCCGCCGAATTCGGAGGAGGAGCTCGAGAGAGCGCTCGCCGAGCCGACGGACGGGGTGTTCGAGACGCTCGCGCGCACGGAAGGGGACTTCATCGTGCTCGGAGCGGGCGGGAAGATGGGGCCCACGCTCGCGACCATGGTGCGGAGAGCGCTCGACAAGGTGCGGCCGGCGAGCCGCGTGATCGCGGTGTCGCGCTTCTCGAGCGACGGCGCGCTGCACCGGCTGCGCGCGGCGAGCGTGGACACCATCCGCTGCGACCTCACCGATCGCGACGCGGTCGCGGCGCTCCCCGATGCGCCGAACGTGATCTTCATGGCGGGACAGAAGTTCGGCACCAGCGACGCGCCCGGTGCCACGTGGATGATGAATGCCGTCGTTCCGTCCATCGTCGCCGAGCGCTACTCGAAGTCGCGCATCGTCGCCTTCTCCACGGGGAACGTCTATCCGTTCGTGCCCGCGGCGAGTGGCGGCGCCACCGAGGAGGAACCGCCGGGCCCCGTGGGTGAGTATGCGGCTTCGTGCCTCGCGCGCGAACGCATCCTCGCGTGGCATTCGGCGAAGTCCGGTACGCCGGTCGCCATCGTGCGCTTGAACTACGCGGTGGAGCTGCGCTACGGCGTTCTCGTGGACATCGCGCGCAGGGTGCACGGCGGCGAGCCCGTGGATGTGAGCATGGGCTACTTCAACGTCATATGGCAGGGAGACGCGTGCGCAGCGGCGATCGAGTGCCTGCAGCACGCCAGTTCGCCACCGTTCGTTCTGAACGTCACCGGGACGCAGACTCTCCCCACGCGTTCGGTGGCCGACTACTTCGGCAACGTGTTCGGGAAGCCGGCCATCATCGAAGGTGTCGAAGACGACGACGCCCTGCTCGCCAACGCGGGAAAGATGGCGGAGCTCATGGGCGAACCCGGCGTGTCGGTGGGGCAGATCATGGTGTGGATCGCCGACTGGATTCAGCGCGGCCGCCCGCTACTCGACAAGCCGACGCACTTCGAGGAGCGCGGTGGACGTTTCTGACATCGACGCTCTGCGCGCACACCTGCTCGACGGACAGGTGATACCCGCGCATCCGCTCGCGCTCGATGCTCACCGCAGGCTCGACGAGCGGCGCCAGCGCGCACTCACGCGCTACTACGCGACAGCGGGCGCCGGCGGCATCGCGGTAGGCGTGCATACCACGCAGTTCGCCATCCGCGACCCGCGACATTCTCTCCTCGCTCCCGTACTGCAGCTCGCCGCCGAGGCGGCGCTCGAGACTTCGGCATCCCACCGGGCCCGCGACTTCGCGCTGATCGCCGGCGTGTGCGGCCCCACCGAACAGGCGATGCGCGAGGCCACGCTCGCTCGCGAGTTCGGCTACCACGCCGCGCTCCTCAGCCTCGCGGGTTGGAACGACGCGAGCGACGCGGAGCTGCTCGATCACTGCCGCGAGGTAGCCGGCGCGATCCCCATCATCGGCTTCTATCTGCAGCCCGCCGTCGGCGGACGCGTGCTCGGCTACGACTTCTGGCGCGCACTCGCCGAGATCCACGGACTGGTGGCGATCAAGATCGCGCCCTTCGACCGCTATCGCACGCTGGATGTCACACGCGCCATCGCCGACTCCGGCCGCCGCGACGTCGCGCTCTACACCGGCAACGACGACAACATCATCCTCGATCTCCTCTCGCGCTTTCCCACCGCGGCCGCCGGCGGCGCGCGTGCACGCCCTCGCGTGGACGCCGACGGTGTGATAGCGCTCCATCCCGATCGGCCGCCCGACTTCGCGCCGCGCATCGTGGGCGGCCTTCTCGGTCACTGGGCATTCTGGACGCGCAACGCGGTGAGGCTGCTCGAGGAGATCGCGGCCGTGCGCGACGAGCGCCAGCTCGATTCGGACTGGCTCGCTCGCGCCGCCCGGATCACCGACGCGAACGGCGCGATCTTCGATGCCCGCAACGGATTCGCCGGCTGCATCCCCGGCATCCACGAAATACTTCGCCGTCAGGGACTGCTCCAGGGAACGTGGTGCCTCGATCCCGACGAATGTCTCTCCCCGGGCCAGCTCGAAGAGATCGACCGCGTCGCCGCCGCGTACCCGTGGATGAACGACGACGAGTTCGTGGCCGAGCGGCTGGACGACTGGCTCCGCTGAAACGAAATCCGCGCTCATCTGTCGTTATGATGGGCGGTTCGCCCACAGTCCAGGGCCCCGACGGCCGCGAGTGGGAATCCGGCCGTCGCGAGCCGAGTTCCGGATCTCTCACAACGGAAGCCAGTGGGTACCAGATATCGTGGCACGCAGCGCCAGCTTCGCGCGCTCGATGCCTACATCGAGCTGAAGCGAGCGATGTCGTCCACATCGGGCGGGCTCTACACGCCGCTTCTCATCGAGGAGCGGCTCACGGAGAGCCAGTTCGGCGTGCTCGACGCGCTCTATCACATCGGCGCTCTCTCGCCGGGACAGCTCTCGGCGAAGCTGTGCAGAAGCAGCAGCAACCTCACCACGGTGATCGCGAATCTCGAGCGCGACGGGCTGGTGCGGCGCACTCGCGACCCGAACGACGGGCGCGCGCACGTGGTGAATCTCACCGCGCGCGGGCGCAGGTTGATCCAGCGGCTCATCCCCACGCACACCGAGCGGGTGGCGCGCGCGATGAGCGCGCTCTCGCCGCGCGAGCAGGAGGAGCTGGGCAGGCTCTGCCGTAAACTCGGGGTCGCCCACAGCGATCGGGATGGGGACGCGCGTAGAGGATGAGAGCAGGTCGGCCCCGAATTCGCAGAGTCGAAGAGGGACCGAGAGGGTCTGACCCCGTTATCCAGAGGGTCTGACCCCATTTTCCCTGCAGTCCCGTAGTCCGGACCCTCCACGGAGCCCGACCATGCAAGCACCGCTCTACCAGCGCCTGCCGCTCGCCCTCCTCAGGATCGTCGCGGCGGCCGTCATGATGCAGCACGGCGTCCAGAAACTCTTCGGCCTGCTCGGCGGTGTAGGGCCGAACGGCGGAACGGTCGAGATCATGTCGCAGATGGGACTGGCCGGCGTTCTGGAGACCTTCGTCGCGCTGCTCGTGCTCGTGGGTCTCTTCACGCGCCCGGCCGCGTTCATCCTCTCCGGCGAGATGGCGGTGGCGTTCTTCCAGGCGCACTTCCCGCGCGCCTTCTGGCCGGTGCAGAACGGCGGCGAGACGCCGGTGCTCCTCTGCTTCATCTTCCTGTTCTTCGCCGCCTTCGGCGCCGGCAGCTTCAGCCTCGACGCGCT
>JBIQLU010000012.1:36971-39600 GCA_044463985.1 Gemmatimonas aurantiaca
GACTGAATCATCATGAACTCTCCAACGTTCTCGGTCGTGAGCACACCAACCAGCTCACGACCGCGAACGACTGGCAGCGTTCTGCAGCGACAGCTTCGCAGCCGCGCGAACGCGTCCTCCAGCTCTTCATCAGGACTCGTCACCGCGAAGGCACGGTCCATCGCGTCGCCCACTCTGCTCGCGGGTCCGTGCGAGGCGAGCGCCTTCATCAGGTCGTTCCGGGTCAGCACACCCACCACGTCGCCATTCTGCACGACGGGAAAATCCTGCTGGAAGCCGGCCAGCACTTCATCCACGGCGCGCGATAGAGGATCCTCGGGGGCGAGCGTTCGCATGTCGCGGATCATCACGTGGTCCACGCGGATCCCCTCGAAGGCGCTGTTCTGCTGCGCCATCGACGCCTCGCCCGCTGCACCCAGCCACACGAAGAGGGCGATCAGCACCAGCCACGGATCGCCGGTCACGAAGAGTCCGACGATGCCGAAGATGAGCGCGAAGCCCTTCCCGACCTCGGCGGCTATGCGGGTGGCACGCACGTGAGGCATCCGGGTAGCGAGCGCCGCGCGCAGCACGCGCCCCCCGTCCATCGGAAAGGCGGGGATGGCGTTGAAGAGCGCGAGCAGAACGTTGACCCACATGAGTCGCGAGAGGAGCGGCGCGCCCTCGCGCAGAAGAACCTGCGGCCCCGTGGGAAGCCCGGTTGCGACGAGCACCAGGTAGAGCAGCACCACGATCGCGACCGTGACGGCCGGACCCGCGAGCGCTATGGCGAGCTCCCGCTGCGGCTCCTTCGGGATTCGCTCGAGCTGCGCCACTCCGCCTATCGGCAGAAGCGTGATCTCTTTCGTGGGGATTCCGAAGTGCCGCGCCGTGAGCGCGTGCCCGTACTCGTGAAAGATCACCGACGCGAACACGGCGAGGATGAACACGACGCCGTCCACCGCATCGCGCACGGTTCCGCGAAGCTGGTAGCTGGCTATCGCCACCCACGCGAGCAGGATGAGAAACGTGGCGTGCACGCGGACATCGATCCCCGCGAAACGCCCCAGCTTCCACGACCACTTCATAGCGACGTCACGCCCTGCATGGCGCCTCCATCTGTAAAGGAGCTATGAGACAACGTGAACGATAGCGCACCGAACAAGTGGGTGGTGGCCGGTACGGTGATGACCGGCACCATCATGGCTGTACTCGACTCCAGCATCGTCAACGTGGCGCTCCCCGACATGAGCGGCTCGCTCGGCGCCACGATCGAGCAGATCACGTGGGTGATCACCGGCTACATCCTGGCCAACGTGATCATCATGCCGATCATCGCGCTCCTCGCGGCGCGCTTCGGCCGCAAGCGCGTGTACATGCTGAGCGTTCTCGCCTTCACCGGCGCGTCGATGGCCTGCGGCGCCGCACGCAATCTCCCGCTGATCGTGGTGTTCCGCATCATCCAGGGGCTCGGCGGCGGCGTGCTGATCACGGTGTCGCAGGCCATACTGCGGGAAACGTTCCCGGTGGAGGAGCAGGGCGTGGCGATGGGCGTGTACGGGATGGGCGTGGTGCTCGCCCCGGCCATCGGCCCCACCCTCGGCGGCTGGCTCACCGACCAGTACTCGTGGCCGTGGATCTTCTACGTCAACGTTCCGATCGGGATCATCAACCTGATCCTGGTGAGCCGGTTCATCCACGACCCGCCGTACCTCGTTCGCGAGAAGGGAGAGATCGACTGGCTCGGTCTCGCGCTCATGACCATCGGACTCGGCTCGCTGCAGCTCATGCTCGAGCAGGGCGAGCGCGAGGACTGGTTCTCATCATCGTTCATCGTCACGCTCGGCGTCATCGCGGGCGCGGGGCTCATCTTCTTCATCTGGCGCGAGCTCACCGCGCGACGACCGGCCGTGGATCTTCGCATACTGCGCAACCCGTCCTTCGCATCGGCTACAGCGATCGGCGGCGTGCTCGGGATGGGGCTCTACGGATCGCTCTTCCTGCTCCCGCTCTTCCTCCAGAATCTGCTCGGCTACTCGGCGATGCTCTCGGGACTGGCGCTAATGCCGCGCAGCCTGGCGATGGCCGTGGTGATGCCGATCGGAGGACGCTTCTACAACAAGCTCGGCCCGCGCTTCCTCGTGGGACTGGGGCTCGTGGTGAGCGCGTACTCGTTCTGGGCGCTCGGCCGGCTCACCACCAGCATGGGCTTCTGGGACATCTTCTTCCCCCAGATGTGGCAGGGCGTGGGCTTCAGTCTGATCTTCGTGGCGCTGAGCACCGCGGCGCTCGCGACGATCCCGAAGCCGAAGATGACGGCCGCCACCGGCCTGTACAACGTGGTTCGCCAGGTATTCGGGAGCGTCGGTATCGCGGTAGCTGCAACGCAGCTCACCACCCACACCGCGATCTACAGAGCCGAGCTGGTGACGCACATGGGAACCACGCAGCTCGTGCAGGCGCAGCACTTCATCCAGATGACCGCCGCCGCGATGCGCGCGCGCGGCCTCGATGCACTCGAAGCGACCCAGCGCGCCCTCGCGATCCTCGACCTCCGCGTCACGCGCCAGGCCGCGACCCTCGCCTACAACCACGTCTTCCTTCTCGTAACCCTCCTCTTCGCGATCTCCGTCCCTCTCGTCTTCCTGCT
>JBIQLU010000013.1:0-9634 GCA_044463985.1 Gemmatimonas aurantiaca
GCCGGGTTGTCCTTCCAGAGCCAGATGTGGAGGGAGTAGACGCCGTTGACATCGTCGCGCGTGAACTCGCGGTCGTCCAGGCGCGGCGCCACATCCGCCGCGACACCAGCACCGGACGAATTCGTCATCGCGGCGCTGGCGAACGTGGGAGGTGTAGAGTGCGTCCACGCGGCGATCGGAACGAGGTACTCCAGGCCCACCAGAGTCATCGAGCCGTCCTGCTCCGGCTCGTAGATGAGGGCTTCCGGATGCATGAGCGATGGCACGGAGTCGATCAGGCTCGCCATCGCGTAGTGGTAGCCCATCCCGCCCTTGTCGTGGTGATACCAGCAGGATGTGATCGGAGTGTCGTAGCCCGCCGCGACGGCCGCGTCGAAGTCCTGGAATGGCGAGGTGGATTCGCGGAGCGCCTGCAGCTCCTCGGCGGTGGGATCGGTGACATCGTCATCGCTGCATGCCGCGCCCGTCGCGAGCACGGCTGCCATCAGTAACGCCGCAATGCAGCTCCTCGGGATTCGCATCACAACCTCCGTTGCGGAATGGGCGGCGGTGCATCCGCCGCTGCGTGTGTACCGGCGCGCGCCGTCACTTCCCGGTGATGGTCCGATTCGGAGCGATTCCGGCCTTATCTCGATGGGAGAGGCGCAGCTCATCGACGAATCGGACCATCGACGTCGCCAGAGCGCAGTCACACACGTACCGACCGCAACGGTTGAGGGTCCCGATGGGAATTCATACATTGGCGGGAACGCTTCACTCCGACGCGAGTGCCGACGCTGGGAGGTGGACTCTGACGCGTGCAGAGGAGGTGAACGGGCTGCTGGCGGCGATGGCTGCCGGCGATGCAGCGGCGCTGGATCGTCTCGTGCCGCTCGTCTACGGCGAACTGCAGCGAATAGCTCGCCGGCAACTCGCGCACGAGCGCCCCGACCACACTCTCGAGACGGGGTCGCTGGTTCACGAGGCATACCTCAAGCTCGTGGGCCTGGATCGGATGCAGTGGCGGGGGAGGGCGCACTTTCTCGCCGCCGCCGCCGGTGCGATGCGCCGCATCCTCATCGACCATGCGGTGCGCCGAAAGGCGGCGAAGCGCGGCGGCGGGGCGATGCCCGTGACTCTCAGCGGCGATGTGCCGTCGACGCAGGCGTCGGCGGAAGATGTGCTCGCGCTGGACATGGCGCTGGAGCGGCTGCGCGAGCTCGATGCTCGGCAGGCGCTCGTGGTGGAGCACCGCTTCTTCGCCGGGATGAGCATCGAGGAATCCGCCGAAGTGCTCGGAATCTCGCCCATGACGGTGAAGCGCGACTGGATCGCTGCGCGCGCGTGGCTGAATCGGGAGCTCTCCGCGTGAGGTGGCTGGCGCTGATCGTGATCGCGTGCGCCGCGATCGCGGGCGTGCTCACGCTGCTGCTTCGCGCGCGAACACGCGAAGGAGCGCGTACTCGCGATGGCGCGCGCGAGTGGCGCGAGGCGCACGAGCTGCTGAACCGCGCGCTGGAGCTCCCCGACGGCGAGCGTCGCGAGATGATCGAGCGGTACACGCGGACGAAGCCCGCCCTTAAGCGCGAGGTCGAGCTGCTTCTCGAGGTGCACGACTCGACGGGGCCGCTCGATCGTCTGCACTCGCTGCTCTTCACGGGCGGTCGTGATGCGGCGGCGGAGGTGGGTGGAGACGGAACACGGCAGACGATGGACCCCGCGCGAGGCGGGGCGGGTGGCCTGACGCACCCGGCTCTCGTGGCCGATCACTACGAGCTCCTGGGCGAGTTGGGCGCCGGAGGGATGGGAGTCGTGCACCGCGCCCGCGACACGCGGCTGGGTCGCGAAGTGGCGCTCAAGTTCCTGCCGCGGCAGCGCGACACCAGCTCCGTAGCGAGAGAGCGCTTCATCCGCGAAGCGCGAGCGGCAGCCGCGCTCGATCACCCGAACCTCTGCACGGTTCACGAAATAGGCGAGAGCGATGACGGAGGGATGTTCATCGCGATGGCGCTGTACGACGGAGAGACGCTCGCCGCGCGGATCGAGCGCGGAGCGATCTACTGGGAGGATGCGGTCGACATCGCCATGCAGGTGGCGCGCGGTCTGGCGGTGGCACACGCCGCCGGCGTCGTGCATCGCGACATCAAGCCGGCGAATCTGTGCATCACCTCGGATGGCGTGGTGAAGATCGTCGATTTCGGGATAGCGATGGTGGCCGACAGCACTCTGGCCGATGCGGGGCCCTTCCTGGGTACGCTCGCGTATCTCAGTCCCGAGCAGGCGCGTGGCGATCGTGTGGACCATCGCACGGATCTCTGGTCGCTCGGCGTGGTGCTGTACGAGATGCTCACCGGCGCGCGGCTCTTTCAGGGCGATCACTGGGCGCGCCTGCTCGCGGACATCCGCGACGACTCTCCGGTGCCGCTCGGCGCTCTGCGGAGCGCGGCGCCGCTCGCGGTGATCCGCATCGTGCGCCAGCTTCTTGCACGCGATCCGGGAGAGCGTCCCTCCAGCGCGGAGGCGGTGCTCCACGCGTTGGCCGAGGAGGTGGCGGCCTTGCACGATCGCACCGAAGAGATGGCCGACTCGGGCGCGGGTCTGGCGCGCGGTGGAGAGCGGCGTCAGGTGACGATCGTCAACTCGCTCCTCCTCGCTTCGGTGACTTCCGACGATGCTGCCCGCTTCGCGACCGCGGCCGGTGAGGTAGTCGAATCGCACGGCGGTGTGCTCATCCGCTCCGCCGACGGATCGATGATCGCGGTGTTCGGAGTTCCCGTGACCCGGGAGGACGACCTGCTTCGCGCAGCGCGCGCCGCGTTCGATCTCCACGAGCTCGCCGCCCTGGGAGAGGAGGAAGAGTGTACCTCGATCGCGACTGGAATCGCGCGTGGCTCCGCCGACGTCCGCGAGGCGGCGGAGTCGAAGGGGATGTACGAGCTCACTGGCGCGGCGCTGGATCGTGCAGCCCGAATCGCAGGCGGCGCGCCGCCCGGAAGCATTCTCCTCGCCGATCCCGACTGGCGCGTGGTCGAACAGCACTTCACACTCGAGCCGTGGCGGACGCTTCCCGGCGAAGGGGGGCGCGGACACATACCGGTGGTGCGGCTGCTGGCGCGCCGCACCGGCAGCGCGGACGCCGACAACGATCGTGAAGCGCGGCTCACACGGTTCGTCGGACGCGAGCGCGAGCTCGCGGCGCTCGCTGGGGCGCTAGACTCCGCAGTCACCGGAGAGGGACGGGTCGCCGTCATCGTTGGTGAGGCCGGAACGGGGAAGAGCCGCCTGCTGCGCGAGCTGCGACAGCGACTTGGCGATCGCGCCATCCGCATGGTGGTCGGACGCTGTCAGTCGTACGCCGGCAGCAAGCCGTACCACGCGTTCGAGGATGCCGTTCGGGATGTGCTCTCGCTGGATGGCGAAGACCGCTACGCCGCCGACGCGAAGGTGGTGGAAGCCGCGATCGATGCCGTGGATCCGCTGCTCGATCCGTTCAAGAAGATCTATCTGCAACTCCTCGGAATACTCCCCGACAGCTCACCGCTGCAGCCGCCGCAGCGCGGCGAGTCGGCGCGCCGCGCGATCATCGACGCGCTGACTGCGCTCTTCACCGTGGCCTCGGAGTCCGCGCCGCTCGTTCTCGTGCTCGAAGACTGGCACTGGAGCGACGATGCATCGGCCGATGTTCTGCGCGAGCTGGCGGAGGTGGGCGCGTCCTATCCGATCCTGATCGTCGTGACTTTCAGACCGGGGTACGGAGTGGACGCCGACAGACTGCGCGCAAAGACGTCGATCCAGCTCTCTCCGCTGGCCATCGGCGACACCGCGGCGATGATCAGCGCGCTCCTCGACGCGAACGACGTGCCCGATGACGTGGCCGGTGCGCTGCACGAACGCTCGGGAGGGAATCCGTTCTACCTCGAGGAGCTCTGTCGTTCGATGCGGGAAACGGGAATGCTGCGCGGCGTCGCGGGCCGCGCCGAGCTCTCCGTCGGGCAGGAGCACCGGCACCTTCCCGGAACCATCCAGGGCGTGATACGCAGCCGCCTCGACCGGCTCTCCCCGTCTGCCAGGGAAGTGGTGCGTGCCGCGGCGGTGCTCGGCCGCGACTTCACGCACCCGCTTCTCGAGGCGATGGGGATGGAGCGCTACGAGCTCTCGCGGGTTCTCCCCACACTCGCCACCCTGGGAATCGTTCGGCGCGTGCGGGTGGTGCCCGAGCATTCGTTCCGATTCAGCCACGTGCTGATCCACGATGTGGCCTACGATACTCTGCTGCCGCAGCAGCTCGTCGAGCTCCACGAGCGTGCCGCGCGCGCCATCGCAACCGTCTACGCCGGGCGTCTCGACGAGCACGCCGCGCGCCTCGCATGGCACTTCCGCAACTGCGAGGCGTGGCTCGAGGCCGCGCGCTACGGCCGGCTCGGCGCGCAGCGGAGCGTCGCACTGGGAGAGCACGTCGATGCGCTCGAGATTCTGCAGTCCGTCGAGGAGTGGCTCTCGCTCGCCCCTGACGGGAAAGCGCACGACGAGATGCTGTCGGACGTGCTTCTCGACCAGGAGCGCATCTGCGAGACGTTGGGGTTCCAGGACCGGCAGGGGGAGATCCTCGAGCGCCTGCTGGGACTCTCCCAGGTACGCGCCGATCGCGTGCGTCTCGCCGAAGTCCATCGCCGCAAGGGCGACCGCCTCACACTTCTGCGCGACTTCGACGGAGCTCGAAGCGCGCTCCACACTTCGCTCGATCTCGTACGTGAACGCGGCGACGCCGTGGCCGAGGCGATGGTGCTGCGGAGCCTCGGCTTCCTGGGGTGGCACAGCGGCGAACTGGAGCTCGCGCTGGAGTATCTCGACAGAGCGCTCGTGATCGAGCGCGCGCGCGACGATCACCGCGCCATAGTCGTATCGCTGAGCGCCCGCGCGCAGGTGCTCAAGGCGCTCGGCCGCGTTCAGGAAGCGATGGACGACCTGAACGCCGCCATCGATGCGCTCGAGGGTACCGACAACGAGCACCTGATCTCCGCCATCTATTACATCCGCGGGACGCTGTACCGGACGCTCGGCGACCTGGATGGCGCGGACGAGTCGTTCGGTCTCGCGTGGAATGTCGTCACCGGCGCTCGCAATCCGGTTTACGACGCGTTCTATCTGGCAGCGCGCGCCCACGTTTCGCTCGCGCGTGGAGAGCTCGATCGCGCGCTCGAGGAGGCCGAGGACTCCGTCACGCTGGCGCGCCGCATCGGCTACGCGGATGGACTCGCCCGTTCGCTCCATTCGCTCGGTGAGCTTCTCACGCGGCTGGGGAGGCACGGTGAGGCGCTCGATCATTTCACGGAGTCCGCGACCGTGTTTCGGCAGCTCGGACGGGCCGGGATGGAGCGCTCGACAGTGCTTCGAACCGCGCTGATCGCGGAGCGCGTTCGCGACTTCGACTGCGCGCTGCAGGCATGGGCGCGACTGTGCGAGCTCGAGGCGGAGCGCGGCGACGTAGCGGCCGAGCTGAAGGCACGCGTGGGCGTAGCTCGAACCGTACGCCGGATCGACCCATCGCGTGCGGCCGAGTGCACTGCGGAGCTGGAGCGCACGCTGCGTCTCGCGAAAGAGGCCGGCGAGCCAGGCGCGGAGGCGGAGTCTCGCAACAGCCTCGGAATCGCGGCGTGGGAGCGCGGCGACTTCGAGGCAGCGCTGGACTACTTCGAGAGCGCGCTCGAGCTCTTCCGGAAGGCCGGCGACGAGCGCCACGCCGCCGTGATGCTGAACAGTGTGGGCGCCACGTTCCGCGCGATGGAGAGGCCCGGCGAAGCGCGCCGATACCTGGTCGAGGGGCGCGACCTGGCCCGCGGCAGCGGCAGCCAGATGGCGGAGGCGCACGCGGAAGCGCTGCTCGGCGACATCGAGCTGGATGCGAACGACGGCGTCGCGGCGCGAGAGCATTACGAGAGTTCGCTCGCGCTGAGGCTGGCCACCGGCGACCGCCGCGGCGAGGGGTGGATGCGTCTGGCGCTGGCGCGCGTGGAGTGCAGGCTGGGGAGGCGGGAGAGTGCGCGGGAATCGCTGGAGCAGGCGTTGGACATCGCGACTGCGATGGAGGATGCCGAACTGCGGGCGGGCGCCGGGGAGCTGGAACGATCTGAACTGCAATCCGAGGAGGTGTGAGAGATGGCGCGTTACCTGATCGAGCGGACGGTGGGCCCTATCACGCGGGAAGAGCTGGAAGCCGCGGCGCTGACGTCCAAGCGAGTGCTGGAGGGGATGTCGGGAGTCCAGTGGATCCGGAGCTACGTTTCCGACAGGGAGGGGAAGATCTTCTGCGAGTACGACGCTCCGGATGAAGAGGCCATCCGCGAGCACGCGCGTCGCGCGGGCCTGCCGGTGGATCGCATCACTGAAATCGCGATCGAGGTGAGCCCGGCCATGTTCCGGTAGCCGATCGGGGGCGCCCGCTCTTTACGCAACTCCTTCGGCTCGCTTACATTAGACGAATGATGAAGTTCGAGTCCGACGGAGTCTGATGTCCAACTCGTGGACCCTCGCGCGCACCTTCGCCGCACGCGCGCAGGAACATCCCAGGCGTACCATGCTGGTGGCGGATGGCCGCTCGCTCACGTACGCGCAGGTAGACGCGAAGTCGGCGGCGCTGGCGGCCGCGCTGGCGGAGTTGGGCATCGAGGAAGGCGATCGCGTGGCGATCGTCATGCCGAACTGGCCCGAATGGATCATCACCCTCGTCGCGGCGGCCAGACTCGGCGCGACGGTGGTGCCGCTGAACCCACGCCTCAGTTTTCACGAGCTGAAGTACCAGCTCCGGCACGCGGAAGTCTCCGCGGTCTTCGCGCTGGAGCGGCACGGGGGCGTGGACTACCTGCAGATCTTCGAGGACATCGTCACCGAGCTGCCAGACCTTCTGTATCTGGTCACGGTGGGCGACGAGGATCTCTGGTACGACGACAGGATCTTCCAGTTCGAGGACCTTCTGTCGAGCGGTGAAGGTCGCGAGATGGGCATCCCGGATTCCGTGGATGACGACTCGGATCTCGCGATCCTGTATACCTCGGGAACGATGGGAAAGCCGAAGGGTGTCCGCCTCTCGCATCGCACGGTCGTGGAGACCGCGGTGCGCACCGGCGAGGCGCTCGAGATGGATCCCGCGGATCGCGTGTTCGTTGCGGTCCCGCTTTTCACCATCTTCGGCTTCAGTATCGCGGTCGGGACGATCGCCGCCGGCGCCACGCTCGTGCTGCAGGCGACCTTCGAGCCCGAGAGCGCCGTAGACATTCTCGCGAGCGAGGATGTCACGGTGATCCACGGCGTTCCCACGATGTACCACATGCTGATGCGCGCGCCGGGTTTCGACCCGGAGCGGTTCCCGCATCTCCGCACCGGCGTAGTGGCGGGCGGCTCGGTCCCCGAGGACCTGGTTCGCCGCATCCGCCGCTGGTGCGATGTGCAGGTGGCGTACGGCCTCACCGAGACGGGGCCCACGGTGACGATCACCAGCTTCGGCGATCCCGAGGAGAAGCGCCTCACCACGGTGGGGCGTCCGATTCCCGGCGTCGAGATCAAGGCTGTGGATTTCGTTACCGGGGCGTTGCACGGACCCGAAGCAGTCGGCGAGATCGCCGTGAAGGGTCCGAATGTCATGCAGGGTTACGCCCGCATGCCGGCGGAGACCGCCCGGTCGTTCTCCCCCGAAGGGTTCTTCCTCACCGGTGATCTCGGGATCATCGACGAGGAGGGCTATCTGCGGATCGTAGGACGCACCAGAGAAACGATCGTGCGCGGCGGCTATCAGATCTACCCGCGCGAGATCGAGAACATGCTCCGTGCGCACCCTGCCGTGGATGACGTCTGCGTGATCGGTGTCCCCCATGACATCATGGGAGAGCTGGTCTGCGCGTGCGTCGTCCCTGTCGAAGGCGCGGTCATAACGGGCGGCGAGCTGAAGGAGTTCGCGCGCGACACCATGGCCGACTACAAACTACCAGATCTCGTTCGCTTCCTCGATGCCTTTCCGATGACCGGGAGCGGGAAGGTGAAGCGGCGAGAGCTCGAGCGCATGATGGCGCTCGAGTATCCAGCCATGATAGGAAGTTCATGAACACACGCAACACCAGGCCAGGCGCGCATCGTCCTTCGGTCGCTCCCATGCACCGCGGCCCCCAGGCAGTCTCTCCCCTCGCGGTCGCGCCGTACGGCAATCCTCCCTACGTCCACGCGCCCAATGCCGCGCTCCTCATCGACTTCGACAACGTCACGATGGGGATTCGCTCCGACCTCGGCAACGAGCTGCGGAACCTGCTCAGCAGCGACATCATCAAGGGGAAGGTGGCCGTGCAGCGCGCCTACGCCGACTGGCGACGCTATCCCCAGTACATCGTTCCGCTCGCCGAGTCGTCGATCGACATGATCATGGCGCCGGCGTACGGCTCCTCCAAGAAGAACGCCACCGACATCCGCCTCGCGGTCGACGCGATGGAGCTGGTGTTCACCCGCTCGGAGATCGGCACGTACATCCTCCTCTCCGGCGACTCCGACTTCGCGAGCCTCGTCACGAAGCTCAAGGAGTACGGCAAGTACGTGATCGGAGTGGGTATCCGCGAGTCGTCGAGCGATCTGCTCGTCATGAACTGCGACGAGTACTACAGCTACAACGCGCTCGCGGGGCTCGTGAAGTCCGGCGAGGAGGAAGTCGTAAAGCACGATCCGTGGGAGCTGGTCGTGGAAGGGATCCAGCGGATGAAGCGCAACGGCGATGTGATGCGCTCCGACCGTCTGAAGCAGGTGATGCAGGAGATCGACTCGACGTTCGACGAGAAGGATCTCGGCATGGCGAAGTTCTCGCGCTTCTGTCAGGAAGCGGCGCAGCGCGGCCTGATCAAGGTCACGCGCCTCGAGAACGGGCAGATGGAAGTCGACGTGGCGGATCCTGCGACGGCCGCGCGCACCACGGAAGCGAAGCCCGCGCCGCACGCGGCGCACGCGGCGCAGCCGGCCGCCGATGCCGAGCGCGCTCCGGCCTCCGAGGAGGGTGCTCGCCGCGGTCGTCGTGGTCGCGGCCGCGGGCGCGACCGCCGTCCCGCTGCTACCGCTACCGCAACCGCTACCGCAGCGACCACGACGGCGGCGGGGACGCAGGCGGACGGAGCCACGACCGCTGTCGAGGCAGCGGCTCCCGCGAAGGATCACTCCGGGCTCCCCGCGGAGATGACTGGCGAGCGGCTCACGCGCGATGAAGCACTCGATCTCGTGCATCGAGCCGTCGTCGCGCTGGCGGACGGCGGCGCTGCGGCTTCGCCTGCCGCGGATGTGCGTCGCAAGGCGAGGGAGCTTCTCGGACGCGACAGCGAGAGCCTGAGCGAGCGCTTCTTCAATCGGATCCTCACCGATGCGAATGACGCAAAGGTCGTGGAACTGCGAAAGCGTGGCGATACGTACGAGGTGGCGCCCGCGCCCGAAGCACCGCCGGCGGTCGAAGTCGCCGCTGAAGCGAGCGAGCCCGAAACGAGTCAGGCGGCGCGGAGCGCGGCGGGTGCTGCTTCGTTGCGCCGCGGTATTCGCTCGCGTGGCGGACGTCCGGGCGGCCGGCCTGCGGAAGTTCCGCCGGAGCTCCTGGCGCTCGGTGTGGTGGAGTCGCCGGCGGCAGCGAGTTCCGCGGCGA
>JBIQLU010000013.1:9734-28520 GCA_044463985.1 Gemmatimonas aurantiaca
AAGCCGCAGCGGAAGCGCAGCGCGCGCAAGAAGAGCGCTGCGAAGAAGGCTGCCGCCGCCGCGACGAACGCCGCTGCTGCTGGAGGAGGCGAGAGCTCCGCATCATGACGGCGTCGTCCGCGGGGCGCGCGCGACGCACACGTGTCGGCGAAGCGCTCCCGGCCTCCTTCTACGATCGTGAAACCGAGCAGGTCGCGCGCGACCTGCTCGGTTCCGTTCTGCGCCTGAAAACGGCGGACGGAGTCGTGAGTGGGCGAATCGTGGAAACCGAGGCGTACCTCGGCGAACACGATGCGGCATGCCACGCGGCGGCCGGCCGTACCGGTCGCACCCACTGGCTGTACGGGCCGCCCGGCACGGCGTACGTCTATTTCATCTACGGCATGTACTGGTGCTTCAACGCGGTCACGCGAGCGGTGGATCTGCCGAGTGCTGTTCTCGTGCGCGCGATCGAACCGATGGACGGTCTCGAGTCGATGCGCGAACGTCGCAACTTCCCGCGACGCGATGTCGATCTCACGAATGGGCCGGGCAAGCTGTGCATCGCGCTCGGCATCACCGGTGCCATGAACGGCCTGCGGCTGTACGACTCCTCGCTCGAGATCGTGCGAGGTGATGCGATACCCGACGCTCAGGTCGACGTCACGCCCCGAATCGGAATCACGAAGGCCAGCGCGTGGCCGCTGCGCTGGTGCGTGCTCGGCAATCCGTACGTGTCGCGCACACCCGCCGTGCGCCGCCGCATGCGTGATCGCGTGCGTGACCGCTAGTCGTTTCCTCGAACTCTTCCCATGTCCCGTTCACACGACCTATCCGAAAGCGCGCTGCGCGTCCATCGCGAAGCGATAGTGATCGACACGCACAATGACATGTTCACCCGCGTGCTGGACGACGGCTACGACCCGGATCGGCGGCATTCGCCCGGTGAAGCGCACACCGATGTGCCGCGACTCGCGGAGTCGGGGATCACGGCGCAGTTCATGGCGGCGTGGGTGGATGCACCGTATGCCCTGGCGCGTCCCGACCAGTCGTTCGCGCGCGCGCTTCGTTACCTCGATGCCATCCACGCCGCCGTGCAGCGGAACGGCGACTCTCTTCTGCTGGCCACGGACAGCGAAGGGATCCTGCGCGCGAAGCGAGAGGGGAAGGTGGCGATCCTCATCGGGGTGGAGGGCGGTCATGCGATAGAGAACTCGCTCGACAATCTGCGTGAACTGCACCGGCGCGGCGCCCGCTATCTCACGCTCACCTGGAACAACGGCAACGACTGGGCGGGCTCCTCGATCGGCGAGCATGGGACGCGCACCGGCGGTCTCACTCCGTTTGGCGAGGATGTGATTCGCGAGCTCGACCGGCTCGGCATGCTGGTGGACCTGTCGCACGTGTCCGAGGAAACTTTTTACGATGCGCTGGCGGTGACCACGCGGCACGCCATCGCCTCTCACTCGTGCGCCCGTGCGCTGTCGGACCATCCGCGCAACCTCGACGACGATCAGCTTCGCGCGCTCGCGCGCAACGGGGGCGTGGCGCAGCTCAACTTCTTCCCGCTCTTTCTCGACACCGAATTCAGAGTGGCGTTCGAGAGAGTCGAAGCGGAAGTGACGATGCGCCGGATCGAGCTCGGACTCGCGGCCGGCGACCCGCTGCCGGCCGAATTGCGTTCCCTGCGCGCCTCGATGGTCGCGGAAATCGCACCCGTTCCTCTGAGCGTGGTGCTCGACCACATCGATCACATGGTCGCGGTGGCGGGGGTCGATCATGTCGGTGCGCTCGGCAGCGACTTCGACGGGATCAGCGCAGCTCCGAAAGGACTCGAGGATGTGACCTGCGTTACATCCATCACCGAGGGATTGTTGGGGCGTGGCTACGCCGAATCGGACGTGCGGAAGCTTCTTGGCGGAAATGTGTTGCGGGTGATGCAGGAGAACGAGCGCGCCGCGGCGTGACGCAACGAGAGCGGGCCGGGTCGTGAAATCGACCCGGCCCGCCGCTCCGAAGTGACTTGCTCGCGTCGCGCGAGCGGCTGCTACCGCTCGAGCCGCTCTCTCGACGAACCGAAGTTGTATCTGATACCGGCCTCGAGGATGTACGTGGAGCGACCGTTGAGAAGGAAGCCTGTCTTGGCCGGCATGTAGCTCACCTGGCCGAAGAGCGAGACCCGGCGGTACTGACCCTGGATCCCCACCATGGTGAGGAACGAAACGCGGTCCTTCTGGTGGTCGATCTGCGACAGGACGTCGAACGTCGAAGTGTCGGTGGCCGGCGCGTCGATCACCGAGGTTCGCTGGATGTTGTTCAGCGAGAAGCCGATGCCGCCGTATGGCCGCACCGTTCCCCACGTCCAGGGGAAGCCGAGCGCGGCGATCGTGTAGCGGCGCATGTCCTTGATGCCTACGCGATACTCCTGGCCGTAGCGGTCCATCACCGACGAAGTGGCATCGAAGAACGCCTGCTCGCCCGAGAGGTACAGGGCGCCGTGCGTGCGCGTGATGAGCCACTCGGCGCCGACCAGCGGCGCGGCAGTGTTCCCGTCCACCTCGGTGGAGAAGGACATCACACCGCCCTTCGCACCCCAGAACCAGGAGTTCTCGAAGAGACGCGACGACGACTGCTGTGCCACGCCGAGCGACGGCACGAGCGCCGCAAGGGCGAGCCCTGACGTCAGCCACCGGACCGTGCGCATTGTGGAAATCCTCATACTGATGGATGGAATAGGGGTGCGGTATGCCTCGTTACATGTCTCAGACGATGCGGCGGGCGGGCGGGTAACGGGGAGAGAGGGAGAAAGGAAACAGGACACAGGCGACAGGAAACAGAGACTGGTGTGCAGTCCCTGTTTCCTGTCGCCTGTGTCCTGTTTCCTTCTCATGGCGGTTCCTGCTGTCTGCCCTCTGCCGCCTGTCTTCTTCTCCTTGCCCTCCCCGCGACCCAGCCGCACCTTCAGGTCAGAGGGAGCGTGGCGGATGGACCGTGTCAGGAGAGTCGTGATGAACGCTGGAAGCTCGGTGCCGCCCGAAGTGGACGAATTCCGCAGCGCGGTCTACGGTACGGTGTTCGGTCAGAGAATGAGTGTCGTGCACCGCCTTCAGGCCGGTGACCGCCTGATCCTGGTGCCGGACCCGCCGGGAACCGACAACCCCGCCGTCTGGGTGCACGCCAGCGGCGGGGATGTCGTCGGTCACCTGCCGTTCACGGTGTCCCACTGGCTCGTGCCGTGGATGCTCGACGGCGGACGTTGCGGCGCAAACGTCGAGAAGGTTGGAAGCGACGATGTGGCGAGCTGGCGCCGGCTGGTGATCAGGGTGAGACTCGCCGCATGAGACGGGGTCAGGCACTTTAAGTAGAGGTCCGACGAGCAACGCTCGTCGGACCTCTACTTGAAGTGCCTGACCCCGTCTCCCCGTCACTTCAGGAGTCCGAGCTCCCGTCCCACCTTCTTGAACACGGTCACTGCCCTGTCCAGGTCTTCGCGGGTGTGCGCGGCGGAGAGCTGGCAGCGGATGCGCGCGTGACCCTGCGGAACCACGGGGTAGCCGAAGCCCGTCACGAAGACTCCCTCCTGCAGCATCCGCTCGCTCATCGAGATCGCCAGAGCGGTTTCCCCGACTATGATCGGGACTATCGGAGTGTCGCCGGCCAGCGGCGAGAAGCCAGCTTCGGTTATCGCGTTCCGGAAGTAGGCGGTGTTCTCGCGCAGCTTCGCGACGCGTTCAGGATGCTGCTCGACGAAACGCACGGCAGCGAGCGCGCTGCCGGCCACCGTGGGCGGAAGCGCGTTCGAGAAGAGCTGCGGTCGCGAGCGCTGCGTGAGATAGTCGGTGAGCGCGGCAGACGCCGCGGTGAAGCCGCCCGCTGCGCCGCCCAGCGCCTTGCCGAGTGTGGAGGTGATGATGTCGACGTCGCCGAGCACTCCGTGGTACTCTGCCGTTCCGCGTCCCTTCTCACCGAGCACTCCGGTGCCGTGTGAATCATCGACGGCCACGATCGCATCGTGGTCGCGAGCGAGCTGGAGGATGTCGGGGAGCTTCGCGATGTCGCCTTCCATGGAGAACACGCCGTCGGTCCAGATGAGCCGCCTGCGCGCGCCGCGCGTCGCCTCGAGCCTGGCCTTCAGGTCGTCCATGTCCGAATGCTTGTAGACGGCCGTGGTGCACTTGGTGATCGCCTTGGCGAGCCTCATGGAGTCGATGATCGACGCGTGGTTGAGCGCGTCGGAGATCACGGCGTCGCCTTCTTCCACGACGGTCGCGGTGAGTCCCTCGTTCGCGTTCCACGCCGACACGTACGTGAGCGACGACTCGGTACCGACGAAGCCGGCGAGCGCCTTCTCGATTTCGCGATGCACCGTGAACGTGCCACAGATGAATCGCACGCTCCCCGTGCCGGCGCCGAACTCGTCCAGCGCGTCCTTGCCGGCCTGCATCACGCTCGGCTCGTCGCAGAGACCGAGGTAGTTGTTGGACGACATCACGAGAACCTCGCCGCGTCCCTCCATGCGCACCCGCGCCGCCTGCGGCGACTCGAGATAGTTGAGGCGCTTGTACACGCCCTCCTTTCGGAACTGATCGAGAGCGGAGTCGAGGGAGGCTGCGAAATTCCTGTTCATTGTGTCGTGTAGAGTTCGAGGAGCATTTCGTGACGGAGCGCGCGAGAGCGCGGCGGCGTCAGGCGATCTCGAAGATGACCTTTCCGGCCTCACCCGACTTGATCGCGTGGATCGCATCGTCGAAGCACTCGAGCGGGAAGCGATGCGTGATCACGGGTGTGGGGTCGAACTCGCGCGAGCGCAGGAAGCGTGTCATCTGGAGCCAGGTGTCGTACATCCGCCGGCCGGTCACGCCGTAGACCGTGACGCCCTTGAATACCAGTTCGGTGGCGAAGTTGAACTCCAGCGGCCGGGCGGGAACGCCGAGCATCTGGATGCGTCCGGCGGGGCGCACCAGCGCGAATGCCTGGTGGATGGCCGAGGGGTGGCCGGACATCTCGAGAACGACGTCCACACCGAGGCCGTCCGTCGCACCCTTCACGATCGCCTCGACCTCGTTCGGGTGTACGGCGTCGTGTGCCCCCATCTGCCGGGCGAGCGCGAGGCGCGTGTCGTTCACATCGGAGGCTATGATGCGAGAGGCGCCTGCCGCACGGCAGACGCCTATAGCAAAAATCCCTATCGGACCGCATCCGGTCACCAGAATAGTGGAGCCCGGAATGTCGGCGGTGAGTGCGGTGTGGAAGGCGTTCCCCATCGGGTCGTGAATTCCACCGACGTCGTACGAGATGTCGTCGTCGAGGTGCCAGACGTTCGTGGCGGGCATCGCGATGTAATCGGCGAAGCAGCCGTCGCGATCCACCCCGATGACCTGGGTATGGGGGCACGCGTGCGAATTGCCGGTGCGGCAGAGAAGGCAGCGCCCGTCGACGATGTGGCCTTCCGCCGTGACGCGGTCGCCCACCCTAACGTCGGTCACGAGACCGCCGACCCGGGCCACATCGCCGGCGAACTCGTGTCCGACGATGAACGGAGGCTTGCACCGGCCGCGCGCCCAGTCATCCCACTCGTAGATGTGGACATCGGTTCCGCACACGCCGGCACGGCGGACCCGGATAAGGACTTCGTCGTCACGAATTGCAGGCTCGGCGACTTCCGCCAGGACGAAGCCGGCTGCCGAATTCTGCTTGACCAGTGCTCTCACGCCGCCTGGTTCTCCGCTGTCGGGGATGTCGTATGCTTCAGGGTGAGTGCGCGACGAACCGCTGCACTTCCCGGTCGGTCGCGCGTCGAAACTTGATAGGCTCGTCGGGGGGATTCCAGTGCCAGCCGCCATGCGAAATCGCCCGACGCGCGCGTCAGAAGATGGTGCCTCCGTAGCCGCCGTCCACCGGTATCGACGCGCCGGTGACGAAGCTCGCGCGTTCCGACGCGAGGAACGCCACCACCGCGGCCATCTCCGCGGGATCGCCCATACGGTGCATCGGCGTCTGCGCGTCGCGCGCCCGTTCGATCTCCTGAATCGAAACTCCCTCCCGCTCGGCACGTGTCTTCGCGAGGGAGACGGTTCGATCGGTCGCGAAGTAGCCGGTCAGGATCACGTTCACGAGCACACCGTACTCGGCGCAGTCGGTGGCCAGGGTCTTGGCGTATCCCGCCAGGCCGGCGCGCGCGGTGTTCGACAGAATCAGCGAGGAGATCGGCTGCTTCGCCGCGACGGATGTGAGGAAGATCACGCGCCCCCAGCGGCGTTCGCGCATTCCCGGGACGCAGAGCTGCGCGAGCCTGATCTGCGAGAGAAGACTGAGCTCCACTCCCGAGCGGAACTGATCGAGCGAGGTGTCCATCACCCGCGTCGATGGAGGACCGCCCGCGTTCCCGACCAGGATGTCGATCGGTCCGAGCGTGCTCGCTGCTTCGTTCACGGCGGCGGTGGTCGCGCTCTCATCGGTGACGTCCGCGACGAGCGGGAGCACCCGTCGCCGCGACTCTGCCGCGAGTTCGGCGGCAACGCGTGCCAGCTCGTCCTTCCTGCGCGCTACTATCGCGACCGCGGCGCCTTCGCGCGCCAGCTCTCGCGCGACGGCCTTCCCCAGTCCGCTCGAAGCGCCCGTCACGAGCGCGACCTTTCCTTCGAGTCCGAGATCCATGTCAGCGTCGTCCCTCTCCTGTCGCCCTCGGGCGGTTTCGTACGGTGGACACGAGGATACTATCGCGCGTCGGGCGCCCCACCAAGTCGCAGCTCCAGCAGCGCGGCCGCCTCGCTGCCGCTCGCGACGGCTCCTTCGATGAGCGGCGCGGTGAGATAGTCTCCGGCGAGAGCCACCGGCACATCGAGCGCGGCGGCGAGCTCCCGGCCTCGCGCGCGCTCCGTCGCGAACGCGGGATGCGCGATCGGTGTGCCCTCATCGAAGCGGTACACTCGTGCGCGCACCACGTGGCCCTTCACCTCGGGAATCAGCGTCTCGATCTCGGGGAGCATGGCGGCCACCAGCTCCCTGGAAGACGCTTCGCTCGAATCGGCGATGGCCTCGGGCGTCGGCCACGCGAGAACGAGATCGCAGTCGTCGGGTGGATTCAGCATCTTCGCGCCGTGCACCGCGCAGGCGCTGACGCGTCGGGCATGCGGCGCATCGTGAAAGACGCCGAATGCATCGCGTCTCACCGCCCGGTCGAGAAGAAGTGCGACCGTCCACGTGGAGCGAAGGGCGACCGAGTCGAGCCAGCGCGGCAGCGGATGCTCCGCACCCAGCATCGGTGCGACGAGGGCCGATGCGGAACGCGGACCGGTTGCCACCACGACGCCGTCGGCCGGGAACGAGTCGCCATCGTCGGAGGTCGCCACCACGCCGCGGCCGCTCGCGGCGAGCGCTGCCACTCGTGTATCGGGATGGTAGTCGACGTCGCCGAGGATCGCGGAAAGGGCGCGCGACCATCCTTCGGTCGGGGCGAGCATGCCGCCTTCGCTCACGTAGCGACCGAGCATGAGGTAGAAGGCGAGCGAGACCTCGCTGCCACGCGCGCCGTAGAAACCATTGAGCGGCGGTTCCACCAGAACGTCGGCGGCGCGCACGCCGACGTTCGACGTCATGTAGGCGCGCGCACTGAGCGCGTCCACGCCGACCGGGATTCTCGTCGCGCCGGCATCGAGGGCGGCGTGATTCGCCGTGAGCATCGGGAGGAGGTGCGTTGCGAGGCGCAGCTTCTCGAGGGCGCTGAGTCCGCCGAATGCGAGAAGGCTGCGCACGGATCCGAACTGGAGCGGGAAGCGCTCGCCATCTCGCAGATAGGCATCGCGACCGGGCACGTGATGCAGCAGGGACGCGCCATGCCCGACGTCGGATGCACCGGCGTCGGCGCCGGGCGGCACCTGGCGACCGAGGAGCGCGACGGTGCGCGCGAACGACGACGAGATGAGCTGCGCCCCGATGTCGACGTGCAGTCCGTCGATCACATCGGTCCGCGCGCGTCCGCCGAGCGTGGCGCGGTCGTCGAGGAGAGAGACCGTCGCGCCGCGCGCACGGAGCGCGACGGCCGCCGCCACACCGGAGAAACCGCTGCCGATCACGAGTACCCGAACGTTCTTCACATCGCTCCTCGCTGTTCCCACATCGATCGTCGTCGGTATCGCGCGTGCCGCCAACTATTGCGTGCGATTTGCGCCGTTCCTATATTCGCGCGAGGGAAATTAATGAGTGTACGTCATCCGAGGTCTACTGAGTGGCGCATTCACGAAGAGAGTTCCTCAAAACGACATCAGCTGCCGCCGCGGCAATCGGACTCGCGGCATGTGGCGCGGCGCAGCGTCCCCTCGAGCAAGCTCCGACTCCCGCACCAAAACCAGAGAACAATTCCGCCGGCAACTCCGGCAGCGTCGGTGACCCGACGTTCCGGGACCTCGCCCTTCTCGCGCTCGACGCTGCGAAGTCGTCGGGCGCTTCGTATGCCGACGTGCGCATCAGTCGGAATCGCAACCAGCGCGTCTTCACGCGCGAGCATCGGGTGCAGGGGATCACCGATCGCGAGACGTTCGGCTTCGGCGTCCGGGTGCTGGTGGATGGCGCGTGGGGATTCGCCGCCAGCCGCGAGCTGACGCGTGACGAGGTGCCTCGCGTCGCGAAACAGGCCGTGGCGCAGGCGCGCGCCAATCGGGCATCGCTCGTGCGCCCGGTAGTGCTCGCGCCGGTGACGCCGGTTGCCAACGGCTCCTGGCGGAGCCCGGCGAAAACGGACCCGTTCGACATACCCATCGAGGACAAGGTCGCGCTCCTTCTCGCGGCCAACGAGTCGGCGCTGGCGGTGAAGGGTGCGCGCTTCGTGAACTCGGCGATGTTCTTCCTCAAGGAAGAGAAGACCCTCGCCACCACGGACGGCACCTATGCCGTGCAGACCATCTTCCGCTCGCAGCCATCGGTGAACGTCACCGCGGTCGCGAGCGACTTCTCCGATTTCCAGTCGCGCTCCTCCACCGACATCCAGCCGATGGGTCGGGGATACGAGCACGTGGTCGATGCCGACCTCGTGAAGAACGCGGCGCGCTGGGCGGAAGAGGCGGTGCAGAAGCTGAGCGCACGGTCGGTAGACGTCGGGCGGTACGACCTGGTGCTGCACCCCAGCCATCTCTGGCTCACCATCCACGAGTCGATCGCTCATCCGACCGAGCTCGATCGCGCGATGGGCTTCGAGGCCAACTATGCGGGAACCAGCTTCGTGTCGCCGCCCGAGAAGATGCTCGGCTCGTTCCGCTACGGTCCCGAGTTCATGAACATCCAGGGCGACAGGAAGCAGGAGGGTTCGCTCTCGGCGTGCGGCTGGGACGACGAAGGCGTCGAGCCTGACGAGTTCCTGATCATCAAGAACGGCGTGGTGAACGACTACCAGACCACACGCGAGCAGGCGCCGTGGTTGTCGTGGTGGTACGAGAAGCAGGGGAAGGAAGCCAGGTCGCATGGCTGCTCGTACGCTCAATCGTGGGCGGACGTCCAGTTCCAGCGGATGCCGAACGTGTCGCTCCTCCCCGGCGAGAAGGACATCGGCTGGGACGACATCATAGCGGATACCGAACGGGGAATCGCGATCATCGGCGACGGCTCGTTCTCGATCGACCAGCAGCGCTACAACGCGCAGTTCGGCGGCCAGCTCTTCTACGAGATCCGGAACGGAAAGCTCGCCGGCATGCTGAAGGACGTGGCGTACCAGATGCGAACGCCCGACTTCTGGAACTCCATGGACATGATCGGCGGGAAGAGCAGCTACATGCTCGGCGGTGCCTTCAACGATGGCAAGGGTCAGCCGAGCCAGTCCAACGCGGTGAGCCATGGCTGTGTACCTTCGCGCTTCCGACAGGTGAACGTGATCAACACGGGGAGGAAGGCATGAGGCGGGTGAGGAGTCTGCTCGCCGGTGCGGCGCCGATTTCCCGTTCCGATGCGGAAGCGATAGCGAAACGCGCTCTGTCCTTCTCCACCGCGGACGAAGCGCGAGTCACGATAGACGGCGCGGTGCGCGGCAACACCCGCTTCGCGGTGAACCAGGTGTCCACTGCGGGCGATGACAGCGATACCACGATCACGGTAAACAGCTCGTTCGGTAAGCGCAGCGCGAGCGCGACCACCAACAAGCTCGACGATGAAGGGCTGCGCTGGGTGGTGGAGACATCCGAGCGGCTGGCGAAGCTCGCGCCGGAGGATCCCGAAGCGATGCCGGAGCTGGGGCCGCAGCAGTACGCGGAAGCGAAGGGATGGAGCGACTCCACCGCGGCCCTCGATGCGGCCGGACGTGTGGCTGCGGTGCGCAGCATCACCGAGCCCGCGCGCGCGGCGGGGATGAACGCGACGGGATACCTCGAGGCCAACAGCGAAGCTCGCGCGGTCGCCACGAGCAAGGGGCTCTTCGCCTACGGTCGCGCGACGGCCGTATCGATGACTACCACGGTACGGACGGCGGAGGCCACGGGAAGCGGCTGGGCCGGTGCCGCACATTCGGACTGGAGCAGGATCGCACCCGCGGCGCTGGGTTCGCGTGCGATCGAGAAAGCGCGGCTCTCCGACCGGCCCGCGGCGATCGAGCCGGGCCGCTACACCGTCATCCTCGAACCCACCGCCGTCGGCAATCTCGTCCAGCTCGTCGCCTTCGCGCTCAACGCGCGCGGCGCGGATGAAGGGCGCAGCTTCTTCACGAAGCCTGGCGGCGGCAACAAGATCGGAATGAAGGTGGTGGACGAACGAGTGACGCTCGTGTCCGACCCGCTCGATCCGGATGCCGCGGCGATGACGTTCGCCGGCGACGGCCTCCCGGTGAAGCGCACCGTCTGGATCGAGAACGGCATGGTGAAGAACCTGGCGTACGATCGCTACTGGGCGGAGAAGCAGGGGAAGGAGCCGACGCCCCTGATCGGCTCGCTCAGGATGTCGGGTGGCGATCAGTCGGTGGAAGAGATGATCGCGTCGACGCAGCGCGGCATACTCGTGACGCGGTTCTGGTACATCCGGCCGGTGGACCCGCGCACGATTCTCTACACGGGTCTCACGCGCGATGGGACCTTCCTGATCGAGAACGGGAAGATCACGCGCGCGGTCAAGAATCTGCGCTTCAACGAATCGCCGATCTTCATGCTGAACAACCTCGAGGCGATGGGCGAGCCGGTGCGCGTGAGCGCCAGCGAGGATGGCAGTCCGGGATTCGCGATCGTGGTACCGCCGATAAAGACGCGCGACTTCACCTTCACGAGTCTCAGCGACGCGATCTGATGACTGATCGAAGGGAGTTCCTCAAGCGAGGTGCGGCCGCCGCGGCCGCGCTGGCCGCTGCCACGGCGTGGAAGTCGACGGCCGGCGTGGCACTGGCGAGCGCTGCGCCGGCACCGCTCGCATCCGAGCTTCCCGACGACGACACGATCAAGGATCTCATGCTCGCCGCGCTCGACGCCGCCCGATCGGCGGGTGCTGGCTACGCGGATGTGAGGATAGGGCGCCAGCGCCAGAACTTCGTGTTCACGCGCGAGCAGCAGATCCAGAACGTTGTCGATACCGACTCGATCGGCTGCGGCGTACGCGCTCTGGTGGACGGCACGTGGGGCTTCGCGGCGAGCCGCAATCTCACCCGCGACGGAGTGGCCGCGGCTGCGCGTGAAGCCGTGGCGATCGCCAAGGCGAATCGGATAGCGCGCGACAGGCCGGTGGTGCTGGCGCCCGCGCCCGCCGTTCCGAACGCCACCTGGAAGAGCGCCTACAGCATCGATCCGTTCACCATCTCCATCGAGGAGAAGGCCGATCTCCTGCTGAAAGCGAATGCCGCGGCTATGAAGATCGCAGGCGTGAAGTACGTGTTCAGCGGACTGTTCTTCGTGAAGGAGGAGCGCAACTTCGCTTCGAGCGAAGGGTCCTTCATCACCCAGACGGCCATCCGAAGCTGGCCGCTGATGCAGATCACGGCTATCTCGCCCGATTTCTCCGACTTCCAGAGTCGCGGCAACGTCGTCCAGCCGATGGGGCGGGGGTGGGAGTTCGTGCTCGAGTCGGATCTCCCCGGGAACGCGGGCAAGTGGGGAGAGGAGGCCGCCGAGAAGCTGAAGGCGAAGCCGGTGGACGTGGGGCGCTACGATCTCGTGCTGCACCCCAGCCATCTCTGGCTGACCGTCCACGAATCGATAGGCCACCCGACTGAGCTCGACCGCGCGATGGGCTACGAGGCGAACTTCGCCGGAACCAGCTTCGTATCGCCGCCCGAGAAGATGCTCGGGAAGTTCCGCTACGGACCCGAGTTCATGAACATTCAGGGTGACCGCTCACAGGAAGGCGGTCTCTCCACCATCGGCTACGATGATGAAGGCGTCAAGCCGGCGGACTTCCTCCTCATCAAGAACGGCGTGGTGAACGACTACCAGACAACGCGAGAGCAGGCGCTCTGGCTCGACTGGTGGTACAAGCAGCAGGGAAGGGAAGCGAAGTCGCACGGCTGCTCGTACGCGCAGGGGTGGAACGCGGTTCAGTTCCAGCGGATGCCGAACGTCTCGCTCCTCCCCGGCGAGAAGGAGATCGGCTGGGACGAGATCGTAGCGGATACCGAGCGCGGGATCGCGATCATCGGCGACGGCTCGTTCTCGATCGACCAGCAGCGCTACAACGCGCAGTTCGGCGGCCAGCTCTTCTACGAGATCCGGAACGGGAAGATCACCGGCATGCTGAAGGACGTGGCCTACCAGATGCGGACGCCCGACTTCTGGAATTCGATGGACATGATCGGCGGGAAGAAGAGCTACATGCTCGGTGGAAGCTTCTTCGACGGGAAGGGGCAGCCTGGCCAGGCGAACGCCGTGAGTCACGGCTGCGTGCCGGCGCGCTTCCGGCAGGTGAACGTGATCAACACCGGGAGAAAGGCGTGAGTCGCCCGCATCGTCTCATCCGTGCGCCGGGCGAAGAGGGGCCGCTCTCGCGCGAGGAGTCGCAGCGCATCATAGCTCGCGCGGCCGAACTCTCGAAAGCGGACTCCGTGCAGGTGCAACTGCAGAGTGCGCACAGCTCCAACACCCGCTTCGCCGCAAATCAGATGTCGACATCGGGAAGCATCTTCGATGTCACGCTCGCGATACAGAGTTCATTCGGAAAGAAGCACGCGGTGGTCGTGACGAACGACCTCTCGGACGAGTCTCTGCGACAGGCGGTGGCACAGTCGGAGGCGCTGGCGAAGCTCGCGCCCGATGATCCGGAAGCGATGCCACCGCTCGGTGCGCAGCAGTACCAGTCGGTGCAGGCGTACTTCGAATCGACTGCATCGCTCGGTGCGTCCGACATGGCGCGAGCAGCGATGACTGCGCTCGAACCGGCACGTGCGGCCGGGGATTTGCAGGTCGCTGGCTTCATCGTGAAGGGTGCAGGTTCCAATGCGATCGGTAACGACAAGGGATTGTTCGCCTATCACCGGAATACGAGCGCGAACTATACGCTCACGGTGCGCACCGCCGACGGCACCGGGTCGGGGTGGGCGGGGGCGGATCATCCCGACTGGTCGCGCATCGACTTCGAGGCAGTGAGCAAGCGCGCACTCGACAAGGCGCGCGCATCGCGCGGTCCGGTGGCGATCGAACCAGGTCGCTACACCGTGATCCTCGAGCCACAGGCGGTCGGCGATCTGGTGCAGCTCACCTCCGGATACATCGATGCACGTTCCGCCGATGAAGGACGCAGCCCGTTCGTCAAGCAGGGAGGAGGTAACAAGATCGGGGAGAAGATCGTCGATGAGAGAGTCACGATCCTGTCCGATCCGTCGGACGCACAGTTGCTCTCGCAGCCGTTCGATGGAGAAGGCTTTCCGCTTGGCAATCAGATCTGGATCGAGAAGGGAGTATTGAAGAAGCTCTACTACTCGCGCTACTGGGCGAAGAACAAGAACGCGACCGCGACCGGTGCACCGCAGTCGATCAAGATGCTTGGTGGATCGTCGTCGGTCGATGACATGGTGGCGGCCACCGAGCGTGGCGTCCTCGTGACGCGGCTCTGGTATCTGCGCGAGGTGGATCCTCGCACGATCCTGTACACGGGCCTCACACGCGACGGTACATTCCTCGTCGAGAACGGAAAGATCACGAAGGCCATCAGAAACTTCCGCTTCAACGAATCACCGCTGTTCATGTTGAACAACCTCGAGGTGCTCGGCAGGCCAGAACGGCTGGCGGGTACGGAGGCGGGTGGCGACATCGTCATGCCCGCCATCAAGGTGCGCGACTTCAACTTCACGAGCCTCTCGGAGGCCGTGTAAGGAAGTGCGGCGTGCTCTCAGGAGCGCGCCCACACCGCCGTCGGTCCACCGGGGGATCGGTCGGCAGCCACACTCCAGTACTGGAGAATTACAATGGCAACCAGAAAGAAGAGCAGCACGAAGAAGGCGACCAGGAAGAAGGCCACTGCCAAGAAGTCTTCGGCGCGCAAGGGCGCGCGGAAGTCCGCTGGTGCTCGGAAGAAGACCGCCGGGCGCAAGAAGACCACCGCGAAGAAGGCCACGCGGAAGCGGGCGACCAAGAAGAAGGCTACGAGGAAGCGCGCGTAACTTCCGAACACCTTCGATAGATGTACGGATTGCAAAAAGGCCGGCGAACTTCGCCGGCCTTTTTGCTGCTGCCGCTTCTCACCGCAGCCAGGTCGCCTCCGAATCGGGGCCGACGAGTCTGGTCAGGCCGCTCGAGGTTTCACTCCTGCTCGAACGCCCTGCTCCGCCTCGGGAATCCCCCAGACGAATGCGGAGAACGCCGGAACCGGTTCGTCGCGGCGGCCGCGCGAAATGATGATCCCGATCGGCTCCTCACTCATACTATTGTCAGCGCGTCTGTCGCGCTTCCGTGTCGGCGTCATGGCTACCTCTTACTGATAGTAGAAAGCCCCCGGAACGGTCGAGGGCTGGACGCCTCTATATCACCTTGCGTGCCAGCACCCGTGGCGTTTGCAAGTCATTGCGTAACAACATTGTACGAAAAACCGACCGACGGTCGTGACCGTCGGTCGGTTCTAAATGACACGCCGCTGCGCCCGCTTACCGTGTCAATTGGCTACGCAACGTTCTTCCATGCGAGGAACGTTTCCTTTCCCTTGACCCCGCCTTCCGTGGAGATGCGCCAGCCGTCGTAGCTCGCCTTCAGCTCGTCCAGCGGTACCTGCTGATTCTCCTCGCCGCCGGTCTCGACCACATGGAAACCACCCGCTGTCGTGGCGGCCTGCAGGATCGCGATGGCGCGTTCACGCTCCTCGGCACTCAGTCCGCGGAAGGCCGCCGCTGCGCACACCACCGCGTTCAGCGGGATATCGGGGAGCCAGTTCGCGAGATCGGTGACGAGGCCGCGCACGCGGCCGATGAGTCCCACTTCAGCGGCGGCGTCGAGCACACGCTCGAGAACGTCTTCAGTGGTGTCCACTGCGGTGACAGCGCAGCCGTTGGCGGCGAGGTAGATCGCGGGCCCCTCCTCCGCAGCGCCGGCGACGAGTACGTGACCTTCCGCCGCCTCGAGTGGTGTGCGCGCGATCGCCGAGTCCGCGCGCATTCCCCAACGCTCCGGTCGGCAGAACTCCCGCAGCGACTTGAGTCGACGGCGCCGCCATGTCGAGAAGGAAGGGATTCGCAGTCTGCCGCGGATCAGCCGATCCACCTCCGCACAGAGGAGGATTTCCGTGAGCGCGAGCTGCGGCTGCGACGATAGCGACCGCACCGCCTCCTCGCCGATGCCGAGGATCACACCGCGAGGTATCGACTCCTTGTAGTTCTCGATTTCCCGATCGACGTACAGCTCGTACTCGTGCTTGAGGGAGCGTTGACGATATGACATTAGCGTCGCGGGCAGATGGCAGCAGCAGAACCGTCGCGCCCCTAAAACCTAGGCATGAGCGAAGATGGCGCAAGGGGGGAAGTGCAAGAAAGCAGAAAGCAGACGGCAGCGAAGGGGTCAGGCACTTCAGATGCTCCGAGCTCTTCGGCGAGGCGGGCTTCGACGGCGTCGGCGATGCGGTGTGCTTCCTCTACCGTGGTGGATGCGTCGACGCAGATCGTCACCTCGGCGAAGAGTACCCCCGACGCCATGGCGCGCGAGCGCACCGACGGAACGTCGTTGATCTCGGGGATCACCGAGAGGATGCGCCGGATCTCCGAAGCGTCCACGGCACGCTCGTCTACGAGCACCGGGACCGTACCGCGCACGATCTTGTAGCCGTTCCAGGCGATGATGAGCGCCACGGCTATCGCCAGGATCGGATCGATGAAACCGAGTCCGGCGCGCGCCAGAAAGAGCGATCCGAGCGCCGCCGCCGTTACGTAGATGTCGCTTCCGGTGTGCGCGGCATCCGCGAGGAGGAACGGGCTCTCGAGCTGCCGCCCGCGGCGACGCTCGTACCACACGACCACGAAGTTCACTCCCATCGTCGCCAGAATCACCAGCAATTCCGCCGTGCTCGGTGCGCGGGGAACGCGGCCGGAAGCCATGTAGCTCACGCCCTCGCGCAACAGCTCGAAGCAGGAGATCGACAGGAAGCCAACGATCGCCAGCGCGCCGAGCGTCTCGAACTTCTCGTGGCCGTAGGGATGGTCCTCGTCGGGGCCGCGCGCGGCGATCCCCACGAGCACGATCCCGACGATGTTGTTGAGCATGTCGAAGCTCGATTCGAGCGCGGCGCCCAGCACGGAGAGCGACCCGGTCCGCAAGCCCACGACCAACTTCGCCGCGACCACGAGCGCATTCAGCAGCAGGATCACGAGCAGCGTTGCGCGTACTTCGGAACCTCTTCTGGCGCCTGTTCGCGGCGTCGTCGCGTCGCTTGCCTCTCGTGTCTGCACCGGGGAATTCTGACCGGCCGGATGCGCTGCGGTCAACTCGAAGTCCTTCAGCTTCCGGATCCCTGTCCGCGGCCGGTGGTCGCGGCGCTCACCAACTTTCCGATCGGATCGCCGACCGAGACGCGCAACAAACCGATCGGCGTCTCGGCGCGTCGCACCAGACTCTGAGCATTGGAGCTCCACTCGGCGGGCGGCTTCTCGCCGCGCGCGAGATAGGAAATCGCTTCGTTCCCGATCACGCCGAGTCGAGCGATCAACGCGGCCGCGCTGTCGGCACCATCCACCAGCGGTGTGCGTTTCGCGAGCGCGGACATCGAGGCAGCCATGTCGGTCCAGCCTGCGAACTCGCGACTCAGAGTGTCTGCGTACGCAGCGGCGTTCGGCGAACCGGATAGCAGCGCGTTCACTTTCGCGGCGAGCGCGCGCGCGGCTTCGGGATCCGGCCTGGCGATGTCGCCGGGTCGTACGAGTGGATACGTGAGGAGCGGCCGGAATACCCGCACATGCTGCCCGAGACTGAGCGGCTCTACGAGACGCATGAGCTGCATCAGCGATTCGAGCTCGGCGTCGTTCCCCGGACCTGCGATGCGCCGCAGCATCGTTTCGGGTCCCGACACGTGGCGGATGCCGAGCGTCTCGAGCTCGAGACTGGTGTAGGCGAGCCGACGGTACATGTCGTCCACATCACGAACGTTACCGCGCGACCAGAAGCGCTCGGCGATCACCGCCGTGCGCGGCCAGATGCGCGAGTCGATGTTCTCGTCGGTGACGAGTTCCGCCCACATGGTCGCTTCGCCACCGAGGATCATCGATTGCTGCGCGCTGTCCAGATCGGTTCCGGGTGGCACCGGATCCACGAGATAGATCTGGCGTCCCGTGTGCATGGCGTCCAGGTAATAGCCCGCCGAAAGAATTCCCCTGAAGCCCTGGCGCGCTCCGTCACCGAGCGACTTCTGGCCGCGCCACGACTGCACCACCACGCTGCGGGGAAGCTTCGGGTGCATGATCTCGTCCCAGCCGACCATGTGCTTCCCGTGCTTCGTCAGAATCGTGGAGAGGCGCCTGTTGAAATACGCCTGCAGCGCGGCGTTGTCCGCGAACCCGTGGCTCTTCATGAAGCTGCGGATCCGGGTGTTGCCGTTCCACTGCTTCGGGTTCACCTCATCTCCTCCGATGTGCCAGTAGGGATCGGGGAAGAGCTTCGAGATCTCGCCGATGAAACCGTCGATGAAGCGATACACCGACTCGCGCGTAGGATCGAACGTCGCCTCGTAGCCGCTCATGCGCCGGCCGATGGTGTACGGGCCGGGCGCGCTGGCGTACTGCGGATAGCCCACCATCCACGAAGTCGAGTGGCCGGGCATGTCGAATTCCGGGATCACGCGGATCCCGCGATCGCGCGCGTAGGCCACCACCTCACGGATCTGCGCCTGCGTGTAGAAAAGGCCGTCGGATCCGAGTCGCTGCAGATCGGGGTAGAGCTTGCTCTCGACGCGGAAGCCCTGATCATCGCTCAGATGCCAGTGCAGCACGTTGAGCTTCACTGCTGCCATGGCATCGAGGTTCCGCTCGATCTCCTCCTTGGTCTGGAAGTGACGGGAGACATCGATCAGCAGACCGCGCCACGGGAAGCGCGGCTGGTCCTCGATGTGCGCCAGCGGGAAGTAGAACCCTCGCGAATCGTTCTCGACGAGCTGGAGCATCGTTTCGAGTCCACGCAGTGCACCCACCACCGTATTCGCCTGCAGCGTGAGGCGCTGTGCCGACACGTCGATCGAGTACGACTCATCCTCATTCACCGACTGAATCTTCTGGCCCGGCCCGTCGACATCTATCACGAGCGACGCGCCGGCGGTGTCCTTCGAGACCGGCGGGATGTCCACGCCGGTTCGGCGCTCGAGGCGCAGCAGCGCGCGATTCACGCCGCGCTCGAGCCTCCCGTCGTGGAAACGTCGAATCACCACTGTGAAGGCGCTGTCGATCTGAAG
>JBIQLU010000013.1:28620-31496 GCA_044463985.1 Gemmatimonas aurantiaca
GTGTACCACGTCGCGCGGTGTGGATTGCCGGGACCTTGCACTACTTCCTCCTCGTTTCGTGCGGTGGCGTGTCGGCCGCCGCGATCTCAATCGATACGCATCGCCGGGGGACCAGCCCGGGTCGTGAAGAACGATCCGTCGTCGTCCGGCGTACGAGCCGGGAATCTCGCGCGATAGTTCCGCTCCCAGCGCCGCAGGAACTCCTCCTCATCCGCCGTGCTGACGAGCGCCCACACGCTTCCGCCGAAGCCTGCGCCGAACGCGGACGCCGCCACGGCACCGAGCTCCGTGGCCGAGCGTGCGAGCTCGATCGTTTCGGGCGTCTGATTCGCGAGCAGCCGCTCCGCCCGCTCCTGCGATCGTCGTACGATATCGGAGAACGCCGCCAGATCGCCGCGCGAGAGCGCTTCCGACGCGGCCGGGATCAGCTCCTCGCTCTCGACCACGAAGTGATCGAGCCGCGTCAGGAGCTGCGCGGGCGTGAAGCCGGTTCCAGTGGTATCCGCGCGTTCGAGAATAGCATGCAGCTCCGCGAGTGCGGAAGGTGAAGACTCGAGCGCCGCCGCAGCCGTCTGGTCGCTTCGCCCGGTCTCGCGACGCCACACTTCGACGATCACACTGAGCGCGCGTGATGCGCGGTTGTAGCGCTCGCGCGCCGCACCCGTCTTCTCCGCGCGCACACCGCTCACTCCGATCGCGAAGGAATAGCCGTCGGGCAAGGGCACCGCGCGCTCGAATTCGACGGGTCGAAACGTGTACTGCACCAGCTCGTTGGGGCGGGCGCAGAGTATCGCGGTGTGATCCTCGCTTCCACCCAGCGTGCCGACACCCGTGTCCCCGGCGAGATCGCCGAAGCTCCAGCCGTTCTCCACGGCACCGAGATAGCCTGCCAGATGCTCGCTGTCGGCGATGTGGGTGGTGAACTCCGGGAGTGCGCGCAGCTCGTTGACGTCGGCAAGCGCGAGGAATGTGGCCACCACCAGTGCGCTCGAGCTGCTGACGCCGGCCGCGCGCGGCAGATCGGATGCGAACGCGATGTCGGCGCCGCGAATGCTCGAGAGCGCGGGGAAGTCGCGCGCCATCCTGCGAGCCACCGTGAAAGGATAGGTGCTCCAGTGGCGCGGAGGCGCCTCCATCGCCGGGCCGATCTCGCTCTCCGCCAGTTCCATCGTGCGCGCATCCAGGATACGCATGCGGGCATCGTCGCGCGCGACCGCCACGAGCGTGAAGCCCCTTTCCACCGCGCAGAGGAGACTGCGGCCGCCCGCGTAGTCGGTATGCTTGCCGAGTACTTCGATCCGCCCCGGCACCACGTAGCGCGCCGCGCGCGACGGATCACCTCCTGCCGCGCGAAGCGCCGACTGCAGTTCCGCGAAGCGTGCCGCATGCCTCGCCGCTGATGCGCGCGACACTCCACCCGCGCGCAGCTTCTCTTCAGCTTCGCTCGTCACGGCCGCGGCTCGATCGCCGCGAGTCGGTCTCGAACCAGTGCCACGTCGCTGCGACGCGAGAGGTCCAGCACTCCTTCGTGCACGGGGAAGGTGAGGAAGCGAAGTCCGTATGCGTCCATCGCATGCTGCACCGCCACCGGTATTTCGAGTTCGCCGCGTGACGACGGCGGCACCGTGCGGCACGCCGCGAAGATCTCCTTCGAAAAGCGCCAGCAGTTCATGCTGACGAATGCATCTTCGCCGAACTCCGCGAGCGTGGCGGGATCGGGCTTCTCCACTATTCTGCGCAGGTAGCCATCGTGCGTCACGTCGAGGAGCGCGTAGCCCGCGATCCGTTCCGGGGCTATCGAGCCGTCCGCCAGGAGCGCCAACCGCCCGAATGCAGGAAGCCCCGGCTCGCCGAGCGACGCGAGACGCTCGAGCACGTCCGTCGGGTAATAGTTGTCGGAGTTCAGCACCACGAACTCCTCTCCCGCCGTGAATCCCTCTACCGCGAGAAGCGCATCCGCGGTGCCGAGCGGCCGTTCCTGGATGGCGAAGCTGATCCGGGCGCGCGTTCCCGCTTCGCCGTAGCGCTCGCGCACTTCGTGATGCTCCGGACCGATGACGATGCACACGTCGCTCAGCCCCGCATCCACGAGTGCGGAGAGCAGGTAGTCGAGGAACGGTCGCCCCACCGGGATCATCGCCTTCATCCCCGCCGATGCGGCGCGCTCCTGCTCGGCATCCAGCGCGGCCGCACCGTCGCTCGCGCGCATCCGCGTGCCGAGCCCGCGCGCGAGGACGACTGCCTTATTCGTCAGCCTCGACACCGACGCGCGCGAGTATGGGACGCTCGTCCGCGTCATCCGAAGATGAGGACCACATCTTCGGGAGCAGCCGCGACAGGTACCAGGTACTGATCAGGAAGAGCACTATCCAGATCGCAGCCTGCGCACGCCTTCCGTACAGCAGACTCCCCGCGCCGAAGAGAGCGGAGTACACGAACACGCACCCGGCGATCCACCCGAGGAAGGCCTGCGGAAGGCTGTCGGGCGAAGGCGGGAGTCCCGTCTCGGCGCGGAGCTGCTTCCACCCAGGACCCGCAGGCCGCACGAGGCGATAGAAGCGTACGAGAGTAGCACGATCGGCGGGCTTCGTGAGGTACGTAGTGGAGACCCACACCACCGTGGTCACCGCGATGGTCACGAGGAGGGAGATGTGCGATGGGATCTGCGAACCGAGCTTCGCGGCGATGAAGAAGCCGACCGCCACGAGGAAGGAACTGGCCATCGCGGCGATCTCGCTCCATGCGTTGATGCGCCACCAGAACCAGCGGAGAAGATAGATCAAACCCGTGCCCGCGCCCACCGACATCAGAAGCTCGAAGCTCTCGCGCGCGGAGTCGAGCGCGTACGTGAGAAACGCCGCCAGCACCATGAGCAG
>JBIQLU010000013.1:31596-35112 GCA_044463985.1 Gemmatimonas aurantiaca
GTACTGGCTATGTCCGAGAGATTCGGGAATACGAGGAGCGATGCGAGCGCCACGAGGATCCACGGCCAGGGGCGGAGCGCGTAGTGTGCGGCGTTGAAGAAGAGCGTGCCCGCCATGGCGTCCTTCTCGCTCTTCGAGGCGAGCATCCGCTGCGCGATGTAGCTGCCGCCCCCCGGTTCGGCACCGGGATACCAGACCGACCACCATTGTACGGTGAGTGGAATGACGAGCACCGTGAGCGTGAGCGACCAGTTCCCGAAGTCGGGGACGAGGTCGAGCTTCGCGGGGTCGACTCGCTGAAACAGCCCGGTGAGTCCGCCGACCTGCGGCTGCTTCAGCGCAAAGTACGCCGCGGCGAACGCGCCGGTCATCGCGATGCCGAACTGGATGAAATCGGTGACGAGCACGCCCCAGAGTCCGGACGTGGCCGCGAAGGCGATGTTGATCACGGCGCAGATGGCCAGCGTCTTCCCCATCGGCCAGCCCAGCATCACGTTGGCGATCTTCACGGCGGCGAGGTTCACCGACGCCATGATCACCAGGTTGAAAAAGAGGCCGAGGTACAGCGCGCGAAATCCGCGCACGAACGAGGCAGGCTTGCCCGCGTAGCGGATCTCGTAGAACTCGAGATCGGTGAGCACGTGCGAGCGTCGCCAGAGTCGCGCGTAGAAGAACACAGTGGCCATGCCGGTGAGCAGGAAGGCCCACCAGGCCCAGTTGTTCGCCACTCCGTTCTCGCGAACTAGATTCGTGACGAGGTTGGGTGTGTCGGTGCTGAAGGTGGTGGCCACCATCGAAACGCCCACCAGCCACCACGGCGCGGCACGACCGGAAGTGAAGAATTCCGCTGTGCTGGATCCGGCACGCTTGGCCAGGAGGATCGCCGGCGTGAAGCAGACGACGATCGAGAGGGCGACGATCAGCCAGTCGAAGGTGGTTAGATGCATGTGGGGATGCCGGGGGAGTCCGCTGCTGCGGCGCGCGAGTGCGCGGGAAGGGACGGGGAAGGGGAGATTGGCTGGCCCTCACAATACGATGGGAGCGCGGAGAGCGGAAGGGAGGCGAATACCGCGCACAGGGCTGCGCCTGCGCGTCCGCGAGCGACCGGCGGGCACGTCGCGTCCCGCGCCCGCCCTCCTCTCAGGACTCCATCGAGGCGAGTAGCTGGCGAGCAGCGGCTTCCGGATCGGCGGCGTCGAAGATCGCGCTCACCACCGCGACCCCGTCCGCTCCCGCGGCGATCGCGTCGCGCGCGTTGAGGGATGTGATTCCCCCGATCGCCACAGCCGGCAGCCCGCAGAGCGCCGCGAGTCTCGTGAACTCCTCGGGACCGATCGCCGCGCCCGCGTCGGGCTTGGAGCTCGTCGTGAAGATGGGGCCGATTCCCACGTAGTCGGCGCCGCGCGAGCCGGCGACTTCGGCATCGCAGCCCACGGACGCGCCGATTATGAAACCGGGCGGCGCGATACGCCTCGCCGCGGCGACGGGGAGATCATCGGCGCCGAGGTGCGCGCCCGCGGCGCCGGCCGCGAGCGCCACGTCGACGCGGTCGTTGATGATGAGCGGCACGCTGCGCGGGATCAGAGCGAGCAGCGCGTGCGCCACTTCCACGATCGTTCTCGGGTTTTCATCTTTGAGGCGAAGCTGGAGCATCGTGGCGCCGCCGCGCACGACATTCGCCGCGCGCGCCACGAATGCGTGGCGATCGTCGCCCAGCTCTCCGGTTATCGCAAGCAGCTTCAACGAGGCGGATTCGAACACGTTCAGAAATGGGTGAGCGTACACTGCGCGCCGTACGCGGTGCAACGACGGTGGAGCGTGATGAAGCGGAGCTCGTTCTCGCGGCCACGAGCGAGCTCCTTCACGCGATTGCCGAACGCAATGCGCTCTCGCCCGAGGATGTGGTGAGCGCGATCTTCACCGTCACGCCCGACATCACGAGCGAGTTTCCGGCGCGCGCGGCGAGAGAGCTCGGCTGGCTGGACGTACCGCTTCTCTGTGCACTCGAGATCGCGGCCACTCGCGGCCTCGAGCGCTGTATTCGCGTGCTGCTGCACGTGGAAACCGATCTCGGGCGCGATGCGCTGCGACACGTCTACCTGCACGATGCCGCGGCGCTGCGACCCGATCTCAGCCACGATCAGGAAGCCTGATCTCGTAACGAGGTCACCTGCCGCGCTCCCGCCTGATGCGCTGGATGGCGGCACGATGCTCCTTGAATGTAGTGCGGAATTCGTGATGCCCATCGGAGTCCGCCACGAAGTAGAGATACGGCACCGACGCGGGATAGAGCGCCGCCTCGAGGCTCGCTTCCCCCGGCGATGCGATCGGCCCCGGCGGGAGGCCGGTGTGGCGGTAGGTGTTGTACGGCGAGTCGATATCGAGGTCGCGGTAGAGCACGCGGTCGCGATGCCCGCCGAGAGCGTACTGGATGGTGGGGTCGGCCTGCAGCGGCATCCCGATCCGCAGCCGGTTGTGATACACGGCGGAGATCACCGGTCGCTCCTCGGCGAGGCGCGCTTCCTTCTCGATGATGGACGCGAGGGTCACGACCTCGTTGCGACTCATCCCGAGCTCGCGAAGCCTGTCGTTCCACTCCGGCTTCCACACTTCCTCGAAGTGCCGCACCAGCTCCTTCACCGCAGTTCGCGCCTGCGTGCCGTAGGAGAAGATGTAGGTGTCGGGGAAGAGGTACCCCTCGAGCGTCGGCGTCGCGATGCCGAGCTCTTCGCGAAGCGCCGGATCTCGCACCGCGGCGAGCACCGAGTCTTCGGGGACGCCGAGGTCGGTGGCGAGCTCCGGAACTATCTTCGCGAGCGACCACCCTTCGGGTATCGTGATGCGCCGCTCGATTCCCTGGCCCTTGCGAAGCGCTTCCACGAGCGCATTCCACGAGAGGCCATGTTGCAGCACGTAGGTGCCGGCGCGGATCTGCCGGTCGCGTCCCGTGAGCCGCGCATACGCGCGGAAGAGCCAGGGCGACGATATGAAGCCTTCGGCGTGCAGCGAGTCCGCGGCGGTGCGGAAGGCCGCGCCATCGGGGATCGTGACGCGGGCGTAGCCCCCGCGGCCGGAAGAGCCGCACGCGATGGACGAGGCGAGCAACAGAATCGCGGCCGCCCGCACGCAGCGTCTCGCCGGCGGGGAGATGCCGGAGCGCCGCGCGCGCGCCAGGGGCCGCGGGCGAGCTTCACCCGCCGAGTCGGAGTGCATGCTGCAACAGGATAGTAGCGGCAAGCGCATCCACATCTCCCTTGCGTCCGCGCGTCGTTCCCCCGAGGTCGCGTACCGTTCGGAGAGCCGCCGCGGTGGTGTACCGCTCATCGACGAACGAGACCGGGTGTCCGGTACGCCGTTCGAGCTCCGCGCCCACCCGGCGTACCTCGCGGGAGCGCGCTGTTTCGTCGCCGCGGTCATCCAGCGGAAGGCCCAGCACGAACGCGTTGGCCTCGAGTTCCTCGGCGTGACGCACGATCGCCGCGATCGGCGGCCGCTTCCCCGCGCGCCGCGCGATGT
>JBIQLU010000013.1:35212-38799 GCA_044463985.1 Gemmatimonas aurantiaca
CTGCTCTCTGCTATCTGCTTTCTGCTCTCTCTCCATCACCCCTGCGCCATGGTCGCGAAGAATTCCTTGTTGTTCTTCGTGCGTCCCATGCGCTGCAGGAGGAACTCGATCGCCTCGGCCGGCGGCATGTCGCCGAGGAAATTGCGGAGGAGATAGACGCGGTTCAGTTCATCCTTCTCGAGGAGCAGCTCTTCCTTGCGGGTGCCGGAGCGCTGGATGTCGATCGCGGGGAAGATGCGACGGTCGGCGATCTTCCGGTCGAGTACGAGCTCCATGTTGCCGGTGCCCTTGAACTCCTCGAAGATCACCTCGTCCATCCGCGATCCGGTTTCGACGAGCGCGGTGGCGATGATGGTGAGCGAGCCGCCCTCGTCGATGTTTCGCGCGGCGCCGAAGAAGCGCTTCGGCTTGTGCAGCGCGTGCGCGTCGACGCCGCCGGAAAGAATCTTCCCCGAGTGAGGGACCACCACGTTGTGCGCGCGCGCCAGGCGCGTGATCGAGTCGAGGAGGATCACGACATCCTTGCCGTGCTCCACGAGGCGCTTCGCCTTTTCGATCACCATGTCGGCGACCTGCACGTGGCGGTCCGCCGGCTCATCGAAGGTGGAGCTGATGACCTCCGCGGCGACGTTCGCCTGCATGTCGGTCACCTCTTCGGGGCGCTCGTCGATGAGCAGCACGATGAGCGTGACCTCGGGATGATTCTCGAGGATGGCGTTGGCCATCTTCTGCATGAGGATCGTCTTCCCCGCGCGCGGCGGCGCCACGATGAGGCCGCGCTGCCCCTTTCCGATGGGCGCGATGATGTCCACCACGCGCATGCTGATGTCGCCGTCCGTCGTCTCGAGGTGCAGCCTCCCGTCGGGGTAGCGCGGACGCAGGTTGTCGAACGCGATCCGGTGCTTCGCTTCCTCGGGCTCGGTGTTGTTGATCGATTCGACCTTGAGAAGCGCGAGGTAGCGCTCTCCGTCCTTGGGCGGACGCACCTGGCCGGCCACGGTGTCACCCGTGCGCAGATCGAAGCGCTTGATCTGCGAGGGCGAGACGTAGATGTCGTCGGGGCCGTAGAGGTAGTTCCAGTCCTGGCTGCGCAGGAAGCCGTAGCCTTCGGGGAGGATCTCCAGCACTCCTTCGCCACGCAGCACGATGTCCGAGTCGAGCAGGTTCTGCTCGATGCGGAATATCAGGTCCTGCTTTCGCAGCCCCGAGAAGTTGGAGATATTCAGATCCTCGGCCATGTTCTGCAACTCGGCCACGGACTTTTGCTTCAGCTCGGTGATATCCACGGAAGTGGGCTCCGGGAGCCAGGCGGGTCTACGCCTTGAAGGGTCTCTGCGGCGATCCGATCGCGCGCAACGGCCGGCCTGCCTCGCCCTGTTGCTGGAGCGGGGATCCGGAGAGGAGAGAGGGGGATTCGAAGCGGGGGGGTGTGCTGGTGTGCTACAGAGGGTGGCAAGGTAACGCTCGCCAAAAAGGTGGTCAAGAGTGACCGAGCTCGTTGTCACGCAGTACTTTACGTATTGGCGCGCAATCGAAATCGGCAGCTCTCGGGTGGTGGAAGGATTGGTGGCGCGGGAGCATGCGGCTCCATCCCGAGCGCTCGCGCGCACCATCGCGGAATGGGACGGACACCACTACTGGCAAAGCTCACCCGAAGGCCGCTGGCTGGTCCTCGTGGAAGAGCATGGTCGTGCGCGCGAGCGGTGGTGGCTTCACGCCCTCCTGTTTCTCGTCACACTTGCGACGGCATCGCTGGGAGGCGCGGCGCTCGCCGGCATTTCCGGCGTCTGGTATCACCCCACACTCGCCGAGTTTCGCGCGGGGCTTTCCTTCTCCATTCCGCTCCTCGGCATCCTCCTCGCGCACGAATCGGGCCATTATGTGGCCGCTCGGCAGTACAGAGTCGACGCGAGTCCGCCGTACTTCGTTCCGTTCCCGGCGCAGTGGAACATCCTCGGGACGATGGGCGCGTTCATCAGGCTCCGCTCCGCACTGTTCGATCGCAGAACGCTCTTCGACATCGGCATAGCAGGCCCGCTCGCGGGGATCGCCGTCGCGATTCCAGTGCTCCTCATGGGACTCACGTTGAGTACGGTCGAACCATCGGGGCCGGTGCTCCCGCTCGCCCATCAATACTTCGCCGGTGCGCCCGGCCTCGGCGGGATCTTCATTGGCGACTCGCTCCTCATGATGGGCTGTCGCGCGCTGCTCGGCATCCACGGAGCCGTACGCCTGCACCCCGTGGCGATGGCGGGCTGGGTCGGTCTGCTGGTCACCTCACTGAACCTGCTGCCGCTCACGCAGCTCGACGGCGGTCACATCGCGTACGCAATGTTCGGGAGAGCGCACGTCTGGATCGCTCGCGCGTTCTGGATATCGCTCATCCCGCTCGGCTATTTCTGGTGGCCGGGGTGGTGGGTCTGGGCGCTGCTCGGGATCCTCCTCGGGCGGGGACGATTGGCGCACCCCAGCGTGATATCGCCCGAGCGGGAGCTCGACCCGCAACGACGATTACTCGGCTGGCTCGCGGTCGCGCTCTTCTTCGCCACCTTCATGCCGCGTCCCTGGGTCTTCTGAACCGCCGAGCGGTTCGAGCGCGCGTCACGTCAGCCGCTTCACCGGCTGCCGTCGGCGGAAGGTGTGGTCTCGAGCTTCGTGCGGTCGAGTCGCTCGCGCAGCAGGCGAAGCTGACGCAGGATCGCATCGTCGTACAGCAGGCGTCCGGCGGTACCGCGCTCCTCCACGAGCTGCGCGTGCAGGGTGTCGACGTCGGCACGCAGTTCCGCGATGGCCTGCGACAGAGCACTGTCCCCGATGACGCGGCCGAGCGTGTTGTCATGAGAGTCGAGCGCCCTGGTGAGGGAGCGCGCGCGAAGCGCGATCGAGTCGAGCCGACGTCCCACGACCGTGTCGCGGGACATCTTCTGAAGCGAGCCCTCTCCCTCGTCGATGCGCCTCGCGAGCACGGTGAGGCGATTCGCGATCACGACCAGACGCGTCGTCGAATCGCCGGCGGAGGATCCGAGCGCTCTGCGAAAGGTCCGAACGAGTCCGTTGGCGTCGGAGAGGAGAGCAGGGATCTGACTCGCCGCGGAGGAGAGTGCGGCGCGCACCGAGTCGGCGTCGATCTGAACCGCGCGCGGGATCGTGTCGTTCTCCAGAAGCTGCGGCTCGCCGGGCGAGCCAACGGTGATCGAGATGATCGTGGCGCCGATCGGAGTGTTGCCGCTGCGAAACTCCGCGCGCGAGTCGGCCCTGATCGCCGGTCCGTAGTCCTCCAGAAGATCGAGCGCGACCGCGAGTCGGCCCAGCGAGTCGTTCGTGACGGGTCGAAAGGTGATGTCGTGCACCGCTCCGATCTTCCGCCCGGCGAGCCATACTTCGGTTCCGCCGATGACGCCGCGCGCGTCGTCAGCGAGGACGTACAATCGATAGGTGTCGCCGTGCAGCGCCCCCACCCTCGCGAACACGAGCACCGCGATCGCAGCGAGCGCGATCACGGCGATGATCACGATCCCGGGAACGAGCTGTCGCCAGCCGAGGGAGCGGGGCATGGGAGGGGAGAGAGCAGGAAGCAGACCGCGGAG
>JBIQLU010000014.1:0-7574 GCA_044463985.1 Gemmatimonas aurantiaca
GTGTCGTGCGCCAGCGCCTCGAAGTGGCGAACGAGGCGGTCGTTCAGCTTCTCGATGTCGTGGCGCTGCACGACGAGCCTGCGCGCGGCGGAGGCCACTCGCCAGGTGGACATGTAGTCGCGCGCGAGCATCTCGAGACGCGCGGCGAGCGCATCGACGTCTCCCTCCGGAACCAGGTAGCCGGTGGCGTCGTCGCTTATGAGCTCGGGAATGCCGCTGTGCTCCGTGCTCACCACTGGTACGCCGCTCGCCATCGCCTCGATTATCGCGATCGGTATTCCCTCCACGTCGCCGTCCGACGCGGTGGTGCTCGGCGCGACCATCACGTGCGAGCGCGCGAGTATCGCCGCCACCGCGCCGTGCGAGAGCGAACCGATGATGCGCACCCGCTCGGCGACGCCGAGCTCGCGCGCGAGCTGGAGGAGTACGCCGCTGAGCGGACCATCGCCCACTATGGTGTATTCCACCTGCTGGCCGGCAGCTTCCAGCGCAGCGACCGCGCGGATCGCGTGCGCGATTCCCTTGCGCTCGACCAGCTTCGCCACGGTCACCAGCCGCAGCGGCTCTCCGACGCGTCGCTCGCGGCGCGTGAACGCGAAGCGCGCGCAGTCCACGCCCATCGCGTGCACCACTATCCGTTCAGCGGGGCAGCCGAGCGCGATGAGACGTCGTCGTCCGCTCTCGCTCACCGGCAGAAAGAGATCGCCGCTGGCGAAGAGGTGCGCGAAAGTGCTCGACCCCACGCGCCGCACGTACGCGCTCGCGTCGGAGCCGTGGAACACAGTCGCGATGCGGCCGGTCACCACTCCCGCCTCGCGAAGCCGCGCGATGCGCGCTCCCATGTGGCCGTGGTGACATAGTACGACGTCGAACGAATCGTGTTCGCGGAAGGCCGCGGCATCGGCGAGCAGCTCGAGCGGCGCGAAGCGATGACCGAGCTTCGCCGCGGCGAGGAGGCGGGCGCCGTTCGCGGGACGGCGAACCAGCGCCTTCGCGAGCAGCGGGAGCGCTACGACGAACCTGTGCGGATGGTGCTCGGGAAGCCACGCGGAGTGGCGGACGAGGTCCATGATCCTGTAACTGAGGATCTCGTCGTGGATGGCGCCCGGCCGCCCCGCGCGTGCGGCGAAGACCCGCACCTCGTGCCCCCGGTCGAGCAGTCCGGTGACCTGGCTGAGGACGAAGGTCTCCGATACGGTGGGGAAGGCGCCGACTACTACAGCGATGCGCATGGTACGCTGGAACGTATGGAACAGTCCGTTCCGCGCGCAAGTCTGCAGCGACGATGCGTACGACGATTCGACGTAGAAGGCCCGACCACGCAGTCGCCGAGCCTTCCCAGGCTAACGAGCAGCGCCCGAGGCCTGCCTCGCTGCGACACGCGGATGGGCGCGCCGCCTCCCCATCGAGCCGAGGAGGTCGATGAGTCGATCGTTCAGCGCGTCGAGATCGTAGCCCCGCTGCACGGCGCGACGCCCCGCGGCACCCATCCGCGCACGCAGCGCAGCGTCGCCAGCCAGACGCGTGAGCGCGCGAGCCAGCGCCAGCGGATCGCGCTCGCGTACCAGATAGCCCGACTCGCCATCGTGCACCAGCTCCGGAATTCCGCTGTGCCGCGTGCTCACGACGGGCAGCCCGCACGCCATCGCTTCCATGATCGACACGGGCACTCCTTCCATGTCGCCGTCCTCTGCTACCACGCTCGGCGCGACGAAGATGTCGGCATCACGCATCGCATCGCGCACACCGCCCTGATCCATCTCCCCCACGAGCTGCACGCTGTCCTCCACTTCCAGCTCGCAGATCAGTCGCTCCATGTCGCCGCGCAGCGGTCCGTCGCCCAGGATCCGATACTCGATCTTCCGCTGCGTCGCATCGCGCAGCGCAGCCACCGCATGGATCGCGTATTCCACTCCCTTCTTCTCGACCAGCCGCGCAACCGTGAGCAGACGCAGCGTACCATCACCCGAGTCATCGTGCGGTCCGGGCTCGGGGAAGCGGGCGAGCTCGATCCCCATGTGATGCACCACGATCTTCTCTTCCGGACAGCCAAGCTCGATGAGCCGCGTGCGCCAGAAGTCGCTCACGGGAAGAAAGAGATCTCCCTCGGCGAAGAGTCGCTCGTACGCACTCGAGCCTTCGGTGATGAGGTAGCGGCTCATGTCGTAGCCGTGGAAGACGGTAGCGATCTTCCCGTGCACGAGCCCCGCGCGGCGCAGCCTCGCCATGCGGTTTCCGTTCGGGCCGAAGTGACAGAGCAGAGCGTCGTACCGCCCACGCCCCGCGAAGGGAGCGCCTGCGCTGAGCAGCACCAGCCGTGAATCGAAGCCGAGGCGGCGCGGTGACGTCTTCGACACACGCCACGCGCTCGCAGGATCGCGCCTCCAGTAGCGCGCCAGCACGTACGCCGCGGCCGCGGCGCGCCGCATCCGCGAAGCCCCGACAGCGCGCGCCGGCTGATAGTGCGCGCGTTCCACCAGACCGTATTCCCTCACCACATCGTGCTCCGCGCCGCCCAGCTCCGGCTCCGAGGTCGCCGCGTAGATGTCGACATCGTGTCCGCGGTCGATGAGCCCGGTGATCTGACCGAGCACGAACGTCTGCGAGACGGAGGGGAATGCGGTTACTACGACTGCTATACGCATGGGGAAACTACCAGAAAGCAGGAAGCAGACTGCAGAAAAGAAGGAAACAGGGAACAGGAGACAGGGAACAGGAACGGCGCACCCGTCACTGTCATCCCCGCGAAAGCGGGGATCCATGTTCGATCGAGCAACTTAGGTGCCGCGCGTCGTGGTGGGGGTTCGGGGCGTCGGGGGCTGCCTGCTATCTGCCGTCTGCCGCCTGCGGCCTCCTCCTTCCCCCATCAACGCGAGGAGGCGCGCGGCGAGGGACGTTGGAGTGGTGGCGAAGGGGATGCGGACGTTCAGGGCCGGGACGCCGTCGAACGCGCGGCGGAGCACGGCGCGCGTGGCGGAGACCACTTCGTCCTGGGTCGGAAGAAGCGGTGCATTGTGGCCGCTATGGAGGGCGCGGCTGATCAGGCCGAAAGGCTCGATCTCGTGCATCACCACCTCGGCCGCGCGGCGCGAGAGCTCATCCGTCGTGATCTCGCTCACCTCGAAGTCGCGTACGTCGCCGCGCTCCAGACAGAAGATTCGCGTGAGCGGCGCCGAGCGCGCCACCGACCGAGCGCCGAAGAGCTCCTCGGCGGTGACGCGGCGTCGAACTCCCTTGGGACCGCGGCGCCGGAGCTTCCACGCCCACGACGCGCGGTCGAGGAACGGGCGATCGTCGAGCAGCATCGAGCGGAGCCGCTCCTCGCCCTCCAGATTGTATGCGTAGACCTGCAGCCGCTTCGGCGTGCGCCAGAGCGTGCCGCCGTCGTCCACCAGCCCGAGGTCGTCGCTCAGAAAGCTGAAGCCGTGCTCCGTGATGAGCTTCAGTGCGGCCGAAGTCTTCCCGATCCCGCCCCACGCCACGATCGCCGTGCCTTCACCGTCGCGCGCGAGGCTGCTCGCGTGCATGTACGACTGCCCCAGCTCGAGCTGCGCGATGTGCGTGATGTAGTCGAACACGCCGTACATGAAGTTCTTCGCGTGCGTCTCCTCGGCGGAGAGATAGTTCCAGTCGCGCGCTCTGTAGAAAGCGGAGAACCAGCGATAGCGGCGCCCCTGGTCGTCGGGGAGGAGAGCGACGCGGAGTCCGGACCCGGGGAAGAGCGAGCGCGCCTGCTCGCCGCCCGGCCCTCCATCCAGACCGCTCACCTGGTAGCTCAGACTGTTGTATGCCACACGGAACGCGTCGGCCATCGCGCGCACGGGCGAGGTCGCCGTGAAGTCGCGGAGCGGCGGGAGCGCACGCACGAATTCGAAGGCGACACGCGGAGCCATGCGCTCGTCCACGCGCAGCGACTCGAGCTCGCCGTGCAGATAGTCCGCACACTCCCCCTCCCCGCTGAGCGCGAAGGGAAGTCGGCCGAGCCGATAAAGGCGCACGGCCGGTTGCTTCGACATCGAAGTACTCACGCTTCCGCTCCGCGCGCGGGGCGGAGGTGTCCGAGCGAATGGATCATGTCTTTTATCGCGTTGCGGCCCGCACGCGTGAGCGCCATCACGCCGAGCGCAACTGGCGCGGCGATGGCGAAGCTCACGACGAGCCCGATGAGTGGAGTGGAAGGTGCGGCCAGCCGGCGATACGCCAGAACCGCGAGCCCCGAACTGATCGCCGCCAGCGCGAACGGAGCCATCGTCACGTAGAAATCCCTCGTTCGAACCGGCCCCTCGCGCCCCACATACCACAGATTGAGCGGCGTACGGATGAAGAAGCCGATGAGACCGTACGACATCGCCACACCCACCGGGCCCCACGGAAGGCCGATCACGATCGAGATGATCGCCGTCGCCCCGCCTATGAAGCCCCAGTGCAGCATCGTGCGCGTCCGGTTCTGGCTCACGAAGAGCCACCCCGTCGTGCTCCCGACCGGCTGCAGAAAACCGGCGACGGCGAGCCACGTGAAGATCTTCGCCGCCTCGGTCCACTGCGGGCCGAGCACCACGCTCACCACCCAGTCCGAGGTCACCATCAGGAACACGATCCCCGGCATCGTCACCATGAGCAGCTTCTCGAGCGTGCGCAGGAACGCGGCACGATAGCGCTCCGGATCGTTCGCCAGACGACTCAGCGTCGGCACAAGAACCGCCGATACGGGGTAGTTGATCTGATTGAGCGGAAGGAGCAGCAACTGATACGCCTTCTCGTAGAGCCCGAGCGGCGCCGAGCCCCACACCTTGCCGATCAGGAGATTGTCGCCGTTGCGCGCGAAGTAGTTCACCACGTTGAAGCCCGTCACGTTGCCACCGAAGGCGAGCAGCTCGCGCACGCCGCTCCCGCGCGAGGGGAGCGCGGGACGCCAGCCGCAGAAGATCCACACCGTCACCGCCGTGACCAGCGCCACCGCCAACTGCTGGCCCACCAGCGCCCAGTACTCCGCGCCGCGCCAGGCGAGGAAGATCCCCACGGCGAGACCGAAGATGGAGGCGATGATGCCGCTGGCCGCAAGAAGCCCGAAGCGCATCTGCCGCCTGAGGAGCGCCTGATGCTGCACGGTGAAACCGCCGAACACGAAGCCGGCCGCGAGCGCCACGGTGATCCAGGCGAGGAGCGGCTCGTCATAGAAACGGGCGATGAGCGGAGCGAGCGCCATGGTGAGGAGAGCGATCGCGGTGCTCGCGGCCACGTTCACCCAGAAGAGGTTGCTCGTCTGACCGTGGGTGAGCTCCTCGCGCTGGACCGTGGCCTGCGAGAGCCCCATATCCTTGAACATCGTGAGGAAACCGGTGACCACGGTCACCATTCCGATGAGACCGTAGTCGCGTGGCGTGAGGAGCCGCGCGAGCACCACGGTGCCGGCCATCGAGATGAGGAACTGCGTGCCCTGCGAGATGAGCGTGATGGCGCCGCCGCGTATGACGCGGCTCCCTACACGTTCGCGCAGGTGGTCGGTGCGGAAATAGCCGTCCGCGCGAGCGGAGGCGGCCGTCGGAGGCTCGGGCGTGGCCCCCGACGGGGACGGGTTCTGCGATATGGGCGGTTCGTTCGGCAAGGAAATCTGCTGGATTCGGAAAGCTCACGGACCTTAGCAATGGACGGGCCAGCCTCGATGAGCCATCTTCAAAATAGATGAGAAGCAGCGTCCTGACCCTGCGGAAGCCGATTCCGCTAGCGCGCGCCATTCGCTGGGTACCGGCGGGGCTCTTCACGCCGCCCCGGACCCTCGACGACCTGGCGCTCTTCATCACGCAGAGTGCGCTGCGCGACGTCATGCGCCATCTGCGCTCCGACCCGGAGCAGGAGCTGCTCGGCTTCCTGCTCGGGGAGCTCTACGAGTGCCCGGAAACCGGCGCGCGCTACGTCATGGTCAACACTGCAGTGCGCACCAGCCACGCGATCGCCGAGACCGATCGCATCCTCATCCCCGAGGAAGAGTGGCTCGGCGTGCAGCTCGAGGTGCGGCGGCGCAGGACGCAGCTCATCGGCTGGTATCACAGCGCACCGTTCGTGGGCCCGCATCCGGCGCGCGCCGATCTCGACACGCACAACGCGCTGTTCACCGAGCCGTGGCAGTGCGGACTCGTGATCGCCACCTCCGGCGATGCGCCGACCGGCGCGTTCTTCCGTTCGCTCCTCGGCGAGCGCACGGGCGGCGGCGTGCTGATTCCGTTCTACGAGCTCCCCGACGAGGAGGAGCCGATCCCCGTCGACGGCCGCAAGCGGACACTCATAGACTGGGTGAATTACGAGACGCGTGGAACCGTGGAGCGCGACGAGTCGGAGCGTCGCCCCTTCGTCCCGTCGCGTCCCGCGAAGCATGATGGAGCACCGGTGATCCTGAGCGTGCCGAGTGCACCGGAGGAGGAGCAGGAGGACGAGCGTCCACCGGCAGCGGCTGCGGCTCCGCCATCTCGTCCTGCATCGTCATCGCCACCGCCACAGTCCTCGCCTCCGCCGGCCGCTGACGACCGGCCCCGCGCGACCGATCGGCAGAACGGCGCGACGCGCGACGATTCACCCGATGTGATCCCGCTGGCACCGCGCCGCCCCGCCGGTGACGGTGGAGGAAGTGCTGCACCACGCCGCCCCGCTGCGGACGGCGGCAGCGCGGCGCCGACGCGGCGCCCGGACAGCGGCACGCGAGCAGACGCGCCCGCGGCGAGCGCAGGCCGCTCGACACCGACATCGGGAGTCGCGGGTCCGCGCGAGATGCCGCCGTCCGCAGCGGGACGGAGCACACCGACGTCACAGTCGCGCACGCCCGACCGCGCGAACGACGCACAGACGCCTCGCGCCACCACGCCGCGCTCGGGGAGCGGACTCGTCATGCTCCCTTCGCCCGCCGAGCTCGAGGAGATGCTCGCCGAGCCGACTTCCGGCGAGCGAATCGGCGGCGGGCGCACGCGCTCGCTGCTGCGCTACATCGCGGCGGCGATCGTGGTGGGCGCGGTCGCGTACGTGTACCTGATCAACAGCGGCCGCATCCAGCGTCCCGAATTTCTTGCCGGCTTCCCGGGGTTCGACGTCGGGGGGAGGGCATCCAGCACCGCATTCGGCAGCGATGCCGGCGACAGTCCGAACCCCGGCGTGGAAGGTGGACGAATCCCGGTGGACGATCGCGTCTCCGACTCGTCCGGCGCGGCGCTCTCGTCCAACGACACGCAGCTCGCACCTTCGACATCCGCAGGATCGGCGGCCGCGACTCCTGCGAGCGGCGCTCCGATCTCGACGAGCGCGCCATCGGCCGCATCGTCGGACCCCGCCGTGCAGCGCTTCTACACGGTGGCCGACAGTCTCGATGTATCGATCCGCAATTTCCAGGATCGCAGCGACGACTTCGCCGTGCATCGCATCACCTGCGACGGCCTCGCAATCGGCTACAGCGCCGCCGACGATGCCTTCATCTCCCTCGCATCCGCGCACCGCGCCGCGCGCGAATCGCTCGACACGACTGCCGAAGCCCGCTACCGCGACCTCGTGAACCGCATGGGCCGCGTGAACGAGGACTTTGGGGCGTCGGG
>JBIQLU010000014.1:7674-34882 GCA_044463985.1 Gemmatimonas aurantiaca
ACCGCGACCTCGTGAACCGCATGGGCCGCGTGAACGAGGACTTTGGGGCGTCGGGATGCCCGAGGCCGTAACTGATAGTGAAAAGAAAACAGGACACAGGAAACAGGGAAGAGCGACGCCCGCTCTCCTAGCGGCGATGTCCAGCCGAGTGCGCAGCGCGGCGCTCTCGAAGCACGTTGCGGAACCGATTGAGCATCCGCTCGGTTTCCATAGCCAATGAGAAGGGTTCCACCAACTGTTCTGAGGTCACGTAGCCGATCCCTTCCGCAATACGCAACAGAGTTTGCAGCTCGGCCAGGGATCCGGCTGCAATTCCGAGATGGTGCAGGAACTCTCCCAGGTGACCGCGAGCGTATCCCTCCGCGATATTTGCAGGCACGGAAACCGCACTGCGGCGGATCTGACTCCCCAGATCGTATTTCTCAACGCCGGGAAGCCGATTGACCACTTCGTAGCTCGCCATGGTGAGAGACATAGCGCGCTGCCACACTTCCAGTGATCGGTAGCCGGTTTCACTCCGCATCATTCCCTCCGACGAATATTTTGACGCAGGCCGATTCCTTGAAATAGCAGCATCTTCACCCGGGCGTGTCATCGAGTGGTTGCAGCGCGCATCACCGCCATGCACTCTCTCGGTCGCGAGCGTCTTGCTGTTTCCTGTCTCCTGTGTCCTGTTTCCTTTTCCTGCCTTCTGGTACATGCTCTCCCCCTCCCTGATCCTCGTCCTCGCCGTCATCGTCGCCTATCTGGCGGCTCATGTGGCGTTCGACTGGCTGGCGAAGCGATTTCTGCTCGTCAGCGGGGTGGAGTATCTGCTGCTCGGGATTCTGCTCGGTCCATCGGTGAGCGGAGTGCTCTCGGCGCAGGCGATGGCGGGGTTCGCGCCGCTCATCACGCTCGCGCTCGGGTGGATCGGCGCGATCGTCGGGACGCAGTTCTACATCGCCGCGCTCGTGCGCATTCCGGGGCTCGCGTACCGGCTCGCCTTCCTGGAGGCGCTGGCGACGGCGTTCGTGGTGGCCGGGCTCGAGGTGTTCCTCATCTCGTGGCTCTGGGGGCGGCCGCAGTCGTACGCGGTCGTGCCCGCGGTGGCACTCGGCGCGATCGCGGCGGTTTCGGCGCCGGCGGGGATCGAGGTCGTGGCACGCCGCATCGGCGGGCGGCGCGAGCCCATACTCAGACAGCTACAGGTGACGACCGCCATCGACGCGCTGGTGGGGATCGTCACCATGGGCATTCTGTTCTGTGTCTTCCATCCCGCGAACGGGAATACGTCGCGGCCGATCACGCCCACCGAGTGGGCGGTGATCACTATCGCGATCGGCGTGGTGGGCGGCGCGCTCTTCCATCTCTTCCTCGGCGGCGAGACGAACCCCGACCGGCTCTTCATCTCCCTCGCCGGCGCGATCATACTCGCGAGCGGCGCCGCTTCGTATCTCCATCTATCGCCCGTGCTCACTTCGATGATCGTGGGCGCCACGCTGATCAACACGTCGCGCAGCCGCGAGGCGATCACGCAGACGCTCGCGCGTTCCGAGCAGCCCTTCTACTTCGTGCTGCTCATCTTCGCCGGCGCGAGCTGGCAGCCGAGTGCGAGCGCGTGGTGGTGGGAAGTCGTACTCCTCTTCCTCGTCGCGCGGGTGGCTGGGAAGATCGGCAGCGCTCGCGTCGGCGCGAGGATCAACGGCGCGATCCCCACTCTTGGACTCGACTGGGGGCGCGCGCTGATCGGCCAGGGCGGCCTCGCGCTCGCGCTGGCACTCGATTACACCCGCTTCCAGGGCGCCGAGCTGCAGAACGTCGTCTTCACGGCGGCAATCGCGAGCGTGCTCGTCACCGACGTGGCGCAGGCGCGTCTGCTCCGCGGCGTGATGGTGCGACTCCTCCCCGGCCTGGTCGCGCGCGGCGAGGCTGCGGCCGCCGCGGAGCGCGCCAATGGGAAGAACGGCGAGACGGGAGCGCGGAATGGCGGCGACGCGGCGGTGAGCGGCGGGTCCGGTGCGGGAGGAGACGAACAATGAGACGCGTGCTCACGCTAGTCCTTCTCTACGCAGCGATGCAGCTTGTGATCCCGCTCGACACTACACACGGGCCGGGATCCACCACGCTGCTCATCTTCGGATTCCTGGTGCTCGCCGCGTACACGTCGGGCGAGCTCGCGACGCTGGTGCGTCTCCCGAAGATCACCGGCTATCTGCTGGCGGGTCTGCTCTTCGGTCCGGCGGTGATGGGCATCGTGTCGTCCGAGTCGGTGATCGAGCTCGAGGCAGTGAGCCGGCTGGCCGTGGCGATAATCGCGTTCATGGCGGGTGCGGAGCTGCGCTGGGGAGAGCTGAAGGAGAGGGCGCGCACGATCCTCACGCTTCTCACGAGCGAGATGATCCTCTCGTTCCTCGGCATCATGTTCGTGCTCTGGTCGCTGCGTGCACACGTGCCTTTCCTGGGCGGCGTGAGCGATTTGCAGGCGCTCGCGCTCAGTGCGCTTTTCGCCTCCGTCACGATCGTGCACTCCCCCGCCGTGACGATGGCACTGCTCACGGAGACGCGCGCGCAGGGGCCCGTGGCACGCACCACGCTCGGCGTGGTTCTCGTGGCGGACGTGGTGGTGGTGCTCGTCTTCAGCGGGATACTCACGCTCGCGCGCTCCGTCGTGCCCGCGCCCGGCGATGGCACCACGCTCTCGGCCGGAGTGATAGCATGGGAGATCCTGGGCTCGCTCCTGGTGGGCGCGCTGCTCGGCGGCGGCGTCGCGCTGTACATGCGCTTCGTGCAGCGCGAGTTGATGCTGTTCGCCATAGTGGTCGCCTTCCTCGGCGCCGAGATCGCGCGGATAGCGCACGTCGAGACTCTTCTCACGCTGCTCACGGCCGGCTTCGTCACGGAGAACGTGACCCGCTCCGGAGGACGTGAGCTGCTCCACGCGATGGAGCGTTCCTCCGTCCCGATCTTCGTGGTCTTCTTCGCGCTCGCGGGAGCGTCGATTCACATCGGCGAGCTGGTGAGCTTGTGGCCGCTCGCGCTGGCGGTGGTGGGCGTCCGAGCCGCGGCAATCTTCACAGGCACGCGCATCGGCTCACGAATCGTCGGTGCCGCGCCGGTGGTGAAGCAGAACGTCTGGCTCGGACTCATCTCCCAGGCCGGCGTGGCAATCGGCCTCGCATCCATCCTCGCCACCGCGTATCCGAGTCGCGGCAGCGAGATGCAGACGCTGGTACTGAGCGTGATCGCCATCAACGAGATCGCCGGTCAGATACTCTTCTCCATCGCCCTGCGCCGCAGTGGAGAGGTGGAGGAAGAAGGCAGACAGCAGACGGCAGACGGCAGGGAACCGCTCACGGAGTGAGCGGCATCTACCCCTGAGGGACCTTTCTGCCCTCTGCTTTCTGCTTCCTGCTTCCTCTCCCATACCCGTCCCTCACGTACTGCCACACCATCCGCTGCGTGTTGAAGTACGAGCCGTTCAGCACGATGCAGTGGCGCATGACCTCGGCCCATGATTGCGGGTCGCCGTAGAAGAGCGGAACGATCTTCTTCTCGAGTTTGTCGTAGAGATCCACGGCTTCGACGGAAGAGTCGGAATCGTTGGAGCCGGAGTCGCCGATCGACCAGCCGGTGATCCCTTCCACGTGCCCCTCCACCCACCAGCCATCGAGGACGCTCAGCGATGGAACGCCGTTCAGCGCGGCCTTCATTCCGCTCGTACCCGACGCCTCGAGCGGCTTCATCGGGTTGTTGAGCCAGAGATCACAGCCTGACGTCAGCAGCGCGCCGAGGTCCATCTCGTAGTTCTCGAGATAGACGACGCGCAGCGCGCCATCGAGCTCGTGCGCGGCGGCGAAGATGTGGCGGATGAGTTCCTTCCCGCCCTCATCGCGCGGGTGTGCCTTCCCCGCGAAGATGATCTGCAGCGCGCCCGCGTTCTTCGCGATCGCGCGCAGGCGCGCGAGATCCGTGAATACGAGATCGGCGCGCTTGTACGGAGTGGCACGGCGGGCGAAGCCGATGGTGAGCACCTTCGGATCGAGCTTCGTGCCGCTGCGCTTCGCCACCTCGCTCAGCAACGCGGCCTTCGCGCGTGCGTGCGCAGCGACGATCTCCTCGCGCGGGATGCCGACGGCGTAGCGCAGATAGAGGTTGTCCTTCCGCCAGTCGGGCGCGTGCTCGTCGAACAGCTCACGGAAGGGCGGCGATGTCCACGTCAGAGCGTGCACGCCGTTCGTGATGGCGTGGATCTCGTACTCGGGGAACATCTCTCGCGACACTTCGCCGTGCCGCATCGCGACTCCGTTCGCGTAGTGCGAGAAACGAAGCGCGAGACGCGTCATGTTGAGCCACGAGTCGCCGGACCCGGCGCAGCCACTCTTCGCGATGAGCGTGGCTCGTGCGTCGCCGAGCGTGGTGCGCACCAGCGATTCCGGGAAGCGATCGTGTCCCGCGGGAACCGGAGTGTGCGTGGTGAAGATGCACTGCTCGCGCACGGCCGCCACGTCCGCGTCGTCCGGCGTCGCATGCCCGCTCGTGGCGAGTCGTCGCTCGAGGAGCGCGAGCGTCAGCAGCGACGCGTGTCCCTCGTTGATGTGGAACTGCGTTGGCGCATCGCCGTTCAGCGCGAGAATCAGAGCAGCGCCGCCCAGCCCGAGCAGCGCTTCCTGGCAGAGCCTGTAGCGTGCATCGCCGCCGTACAGAAAGTCGGTGAGCGTGCGATCGTAGTCGGAGTTTTCGGGGAGGTCGGTATCGAGCAGATAGACGGGAACGACATCGTCCTCGACCCCGACCACCGGATACCGCCACGCACGCACCGCGACATCGCGCCCTTCGATGCTGACCACCACGCGCTCGGCGGCGGGTTCGAGCCTGTCTTCCGGACGCCACGGCTCCGGCTCCTCGCTCTGGTTCCCCGCGCCATCGAGGTGCTGACGGAAGTATCCCTTCCTGTGGACGAGCGTCACCGCGGTCATCGGAACGCCGAGATCGGCGGCTGCGCGTATCGTGTCGCCGGCGAGAACGCCGAGTCCACCGCTGTAAGTGGGAATAGCCTGCTCGAGGCAGACTTCCATGGAAAAGTACGCGACCTTCGAATTCGTCTCTTCAAGCATGCTCGAATCAGGTGTCCGATTGCAGAAGTCGGCTGGCGCCGGGGGGATGGAAATGTAAGGGGAGATGGCAGAAAGCAGGAAGCAGATGGCAGCAGACGGGGTCAGGCACTTTATTGTAGAGGCCCAGGCAGCAATGCTGCCTGGGCCTCTACAATAAAGTGCCTGACCCCGTCCGCTGACGTCACAGGTCAGCGGTTCCTGCTGTCTGCTTCCTGCTTTCTGCTGCCTGTCTTCTTTCCCCGGCCCCGCACCACCCACGCCACGGGCAAGCTGGCGACGAGGAGGAGGAAGACGATGAGGGCGCTGCGGGGGTCGGCCATCGACATGGCGGTGATGAGGGCGAGCGCGACGAGCAGGGTGAGGGCGGGGAGCCAGGGATAGCCGCGCGCGCGCCAGGGGCGCAGGGTATCGGGCTCACGGCGACGGAGCACGAACAGGGTGATGAATGCGATCGCGTAGAGGGTCACGATGAGGATCGAGTCCATCGCGAGCACTTTCGTGAACGAACCCGTGAGCAGGAACGCGACGACCACCGCGAGGCTCAGTGCGAGCGCTACGGTCGGAGTACCGCCGGCGTTGACGCGCGCGCCGAAGCGCGGGAAGAGTCCATCGCGACTCATCGCGAGCAGAACGCGCGGCATGATCATGAGTTGCGCGTTCATCGCTCCGAGGAGTGAGACGATCATGATCACGCGGATGATCGTGTCGCCGGCCGAGCCGAAGATCGAGCGCGCCATGGTGGCTGCGACGAACGGATCGCCCGCCATGCGCGACACCGGTATCGTCGTGAGATACGCCGCGAGGAGGAGGAGATAGATAGCGATGATGATCCATACGCCACGAAACATCGAGCGGGGAATGTTGACACCCGGATCGACGATGTCCTCGCTCGTGTAGACTACCGCGTAGTAGGAGTCGTACGTGAAGACCACTCCCTGCATCGCGACGCCGAACGCCACGAGCAGCCCCATGCCGTGCGGGATCTGCACCGGTACCGCGGCGATCTCCTCGTGCGGCAGCGCGAACGCGGCGACGATGAGCGCGGCCACGGCGATCGCCTTGAGCAGAGTGGTGATCTCCTGGGTGCGTCCGCCCGAGCGGACCCCGATCCATTGCAGAATCGCGAGTCCGCCGAGCGTCGCGAAGTCCACCAGCAGCGCGTGAGGAGCGAGGACGGGAAAGAGTCCACCCATGTACTCGCCCACTATGAGCACGAGCACCACCGGACCGATGCACCAGTTCAGCCAGTCCGCGTAGCCCACGAAGAAGCCGACGCCATCTCCGAACGCTCGTCGGGCATACACGTACGGCCCGCCCGCGCGGGGAAACATCGCGCCCAGCTCCGACCAGCTGTTCGCGCCCATCAGCGTGACGATCCCGCCGAAACACCACACCGCCATGAACAGCGCAGTGGATGGAAGTGCGGTGGCGATCTCGCCCGGCGTGCGCAGTATCCCGCCGCCCACGGTGGACCCCACCACCATCGCGAGTCCGAAGACTCCGCCGAGCACGCGCAGCAGCGACCGTGGAGCGCCGGTCCCCCGCACGATCTGCTCGACTCCCGAAACCGCAACGGATTCGTCGCTCGTACGCCCGCCCCTGGCGAAAAGAAGAGCGAAGGTATGGTTGGGGGACGGGGGGCGCCAGTGGGGCGATACTACAGACAGCAGAAAGCAGAAAGCAGACGGCAGACGGCAGGTACTGCACACCCATGAAGTCATGCCCGCTTCCGCGGGGACGACAACGACTGGTGTGCAGTTCCTGCTATCTGCTTTCTGCCCTCTGCTGTCTTCTTCTATTGCCGCTCCCGCCAGATACTCAGCACTCCTCCGCCGCTGCGGCCGCGGCGGGAGCCGCCCTGGGGGAGGACGACCATGCCGTCCACCACTATCGGGCTGTTCCAGTGGCCGCTCGATGCGTCGAGCGTGGCGAGGAGTTTGCCCGTGAGCGCCTCGTAGATGCGGAGGTGGCCGCCCGGGTCGTAGACGTAGAGCAGTCCGCCCGCGACCACAGGGCTCGTCCCTTCGTTCGAGTCACCCCACAGCATGTGGAGAGTGTCACCTTCGAAACGCCACGCGGCGGTGCCGCCGTTGTCGGCGGCGAAGAGCCAGGTTCCGGCGGAGGTGCGCAGTACGGCTGGTGCCGTGAAGAGCCGTGTGCCCGACGGAGTTGGCACTTCCTGGAGCGGCGGCTCGCGGTGCGGGGCGGGGCCGCGCATGCGCTCCTCGCTCAGGACGCGAATGCGCTCGTCCTTCCCGCCCTGCGCGATGTAGCCGCCGCCGAGCAGCACGGGGGACGTGGAACCGATGTCCTCATCACGCGCCGCCAGTTCGTCGGTGTTGGGTGGGGTGTAGTTGCCGAGCAGAGTGGTCGCGATGGAGTCGAGCTGCAGCGTGGCGTCTCCCCAGTACGTGCGGCCGTCCCAGCGGCCGTTGCCGGTCGCCACGAAGATGTCGCCGGTGGTGGAGTCCACGATCGCGCCCGCGCGTCCCCAGATCGCCGAGCCGCTCTCGGCACAGCTATCGGGCTCGATCAATCCGGTGCGATCGCTGCAGAGCGAGTTCCAGACGTGCAGCAGTCGACCGTTCGATGCATCGAGTATGGCCACGTGTCCCTGGTACGGCGGTGCATCGCCTATGTAGCCGCCGGTAACTGCGATCACGCGACCGTGCCAGAGACCGAGCGGCGAGGCGATCTTCTCCCGACTCGGGAGCAGCGTGATCGCCGTACGCCACAGTGCGTGTCCATCTTCGATGGCGAGCTTCTGGATCCGTCCATCGGGGGAAGCTGCGTAGATGAACCGACGCCCGGGATCGGCCACCGGAGTCGAGTTCGTGATCTGCGCCGTCCCTTCCCAGCTCTCGAAGCCCGGAGGCGTATAGCTCCAGAGGACCACGCCGTTCGATGCGTCCACCGCGATGGTCTTCCCGTACGTGGTGGTCATGAAGAATGCATCGTGCGCGGCGCCGTTCACGCGGACGTCGTGCAGATAGATCACCGACGCATCGACCATTCCATCGAGCTCGACATCCTGGCGTTCGAGCGCGGAGACGTTTCGCGCGTCGATTCCCGTCGATGCCTGCGGTGCGCTCGAGCGCGAGAGATCCCAGCCGAACATCGGCCAGTCGTGGTTCGTCGCGTTTGCCGGCGCCGCGCTGTCGCCGACTTCGACACGGGTCGCGCTGGCGGAATGCTGCAGCGACACGGGCGTGCCGCTTCGCATCGCGAGAGCGACGCAGCAGATGGCGAGTGCCCGCGGCGCGCCGGCGAGCGCGGTTGCCAGGTGAAGCATCCTTTCAGTGTTGCGAGCGGCGCACGCGCGGTCAAGCAGGCTCTTGCGGATACACGAGCGGTACAGGAGTCGACTATGGCAGCGGGCGAAGTGCGGGCAGACGCGCTCAACAGGAGGGCGGCCGCCGGCGTAACGATGGAGGAACGAAATGCTACGGGTCCCATTTGTCCCGCTTGTCGTCCGTGATCCCGATATAAATTATCCCCATCGAAACATCGCGAGGATCACTCCATCCCGCCCGCGATGCCATGCAATCACCTCGTCGCCGCCCACCCTCCTTATGAAGCTTCCGACTGCCCTATCCATCCCGGTGCTGCTCCTGGCTGTAGCCGCGGCATCGCTCAACGCACAGGTAACGGGAATCGTCTCGGACGCCAGCTCCGGCGCGCGCCTCTCCGACGTCGCGGTCGCCGACTCCGGCACCACGCGGTTCACCTACACGGACGCCGGCGGCCAGTTCTCGCTCTCGTGCTCGGGCAGCACCACGCTCGCCTTCTCGAGGAGCGGCTACCAGACCACCTATCGCAGAATCTCGAACTGCGACGAGCGCGTCAGGATCACGCTGGAGCCGGGCGCACAGATGCTCGGCGCGGTCAACGTGGTCGGTTCCGCGGAGCGCCCCACCGTGCAGCGTCCCGCAGCCACCACCACTCTGCAGCCCGCGGAACTTCAGAGAAGCACCGGCCTGTTCCTGCAGGATGCCATCAACCTCACACCCGGCATCTACATGCAGCGGCGCAGCATGTCGGGTGGGCAGACCATCCGGATACGCGGCTACAGCAATACCGGCGATGCCGGCAACTTCACGGGTACCGGCTACAAGGCATACATCAACGGCATACCGATCACCGACGCCGAGGGGCAGACGATACTCGATGACATCGACTTCGCCAGCCTCGGACGCGTGGACGTGATTCGCGGACCTTCCACGAGCATCTACGGTGCGGGAATCGGCGGCGTGGTGAACTTCTATACCGCGCAGCCCACGATGCCGGGAGTGAGCGTGAGCCAGGGGATCACCGCCGGTCAGGACGGCCTCCTCCGTTCCGATACGCGGCTCGCGAACGTGACCGACAACTCCACCGTGCAGCTCAGCTACGGCCATCAGGGCTACGACAGCTATCGCATCCACAGCGATTCGCGAAAGGACTACGGCACGCTGCTCGGCGACTTCCGCACTTCGGGAAAGCAGAACGTGTCCACATACCTGAGCTACGCGAAGTCGCGCGACCTGCGCGCCGGTGAGCTCGACAGCGCGCAGTTCGAGCAGAAGCTCAACACGGGCGAGGATCGCTACATCGCCAACAACGCGCGCTCCGAGATCGAGAGCTTCCGCGCCGGCGTCACCGACAGCTACAGGTGGAACGATCATCTCGAGAACGTCGTTACCGCGTACTACGCGGGCAACACACTGGAAGACGTGTACGCCGCAGGACTGAACGCGAAGTCGGGGCAGACCTTCGGTGCGCGCCTCCTCTTCAACACGACCTTCCCATCGGCGTCGCTTCCGCTGCGCGGCACCACCGGTATCGATTTCGAGAAGACCAATCTCTCCGCGCAGGGATACGGGATGACCGACGCCATACTCGGCGCCATGCGCAGCGATCTCGAGACCGCGAACATGCAGTACAGCATCTTCAGCCAGTGGGACGCGTCGCTTCCCGCAGGCTTCACGCTCACCGCGGGTGCGAGCGTGAACTTCATCGAGTATTCGATCCAGGACCGGATGGCCACCAGCGCCAACCCGACGCACCAGGATGCATCGGGACGGCAGGTGTACGACCCGGTAGTCACCCCGACGTTCGCGCTGCGCAAGATGGTAGCGCCGGGCATCTCGCTCTACGCGAACGTGAGCGAGGGATACACGCCACCGACGTCGTCCGACGCGGTGATCCCCTACACCGGCGAGCCGAACGATGGGCTGAAGCCCGAGCGCGCGTGGCAGTACGAGGTCGGCAGCAAGGGAAGCCTGCTCGATGGCCGCGTCGACTACTCGCTCGCGCTCTTCCAGATGAACGTGAGCGACAAGCTGTCATCGGAAGCCGTGTTCGACACGGACGGGACGGTGCTCTACAGCTACACCGTGAACGCCGGCGACCAGCGCGATCGCGGACTCGAGCTCGGCGCGAGCTTCGCACTAATCGATGATCCAGCGCGTCCCGTATCGCTCGTGAAGCCGTTCGTGTCGTACACCTACTCGAAGTTCGAGTACACCGACTTCCAGAGCGACGCGAACAACGACGTGAATACGGTCGACTACACGGGCAACGACGTCGTCGGCACCGCGCGCAATGTGTTCAACGTGGGCATCGACGCCCGGCTCCGCTCGGGGATCTACGGGAACGTGACCTATCACGACACCGACGGCATGCCCATCAGCTACGACAACGCGCACTGGGCGCCCGGCTTCTCGCTGCTCAACGCGAAGATCGGCTTCACGCACGAAGTCGCCGGCCGGTTCACCCTCGACGCCTTCGCCGGCGGCAACAACCTCGGCGACAGCCGCTACTACACGCTGGTGTTCCTGAACCACAAGTTCGACACCGCCAACCCGCACATGTACCTCAACGGACCGTACACGGCGAAGTACTACGGTGGATTCAAGGTCACGGTGAGGCCCTAGCGGCGGAAAAGCAGACAGCAGGAAGCAGATGGCAGATGGCAGACGCCGCCGTTCCCTCACCGGAACGGCGGCGTCTGTGTGAACGGATGTGAGGGACACTGCTCTGGACCGGCCAACCCTCACATCCTATACTATCGCTGCCCTGCGTGAGGAGCGGCGGTGGCGGGCGAGATCCCGACTGGACTTCGAGATTATCTGGCGGACCGGTACACGCTCGAGCGTCTGATCGCGCGTGGCGGGATGGCTTCCGTCTATCTCGGACGCGACATCAGGCACGACCGCGCCGTGGCCGTGAAGGTGTTGCGACCGGAGCTCGGCGCCCTGCTCGGCGCCGAGCGGTTCCTGCGAGAGATCAAGGTCGTCGCCAGACTGCAGCACCCGCACATCCTCCCGCTGTACGATTCGGGCGAGGCGGACGACACTCTCTACTACGTGATGCCGTTCGTGTCGGGCGATTCGCTGCGCGATCGCATCCGCCGTGAACAGCGGCTCTCCATTCGTGCAGCGCTGCGCATCACCCGCGAAGTCGCCGACGCACTGTACTACGCGCACTCCAACGACATAGTCCACCGCGACATCAAGCCGGAGAACATACTGCTCTCCGGCGACCACGCGATGGTGACGGACTTCGGCATTGCACGCGCGGTACACGTGGCAGGCGGCGAGCGGTGGGAAACGTTGACCGACAGTGGAGTCGCACTCGGCACGCCGGCCTACATGAGTCCGGAGCAGACGGCAGGCGAGCACGACATCGACGGACGGAGCGACATCTTCAGTCTGGGATGCGTCGTGTACGAGATGCTCGCCGGCGTCCCGCCCTTCGCCGGACCCGATGGCGAGGTCATGATCGCGAGGCGCTTCACCGACCCGGCACCGGTGCTGCGCGCCGTCCGCGACGACGTAGCCGAGTCCGTCGATCTCGCCGTGCAGCGCGCTCTCGCCCGCGATCCGCTCGAGCGCTTCACGAACGCGCGCGATTTCACCGATGCGATCTGGGACGACACCGGCGCCGCATTGCGACGCGGCATCGCCGCGGGTCCGGGGCCGACTGGTGCGATGCCCGACGCCGACGCACCGGGCCGAGCGCACACCACGTCACGGCGGAGCGCGGCCGGGGCCGTGACTGCCAGGGAGCATCAGCCGTGGAAAGTAGGCGGGCTGGCAGCGGTCGGCATCGCAGTCGTGGCGGGAATGGCGACGGTGGGGACTCTGCTGATCGTGAAACCGCACGCGCCGCGCCCGCAGATCGATGGTCGGGCTGCTGCGGTCGCGAATGGCGCCGCCGACACTTCGGTTCGGAGCAGGGGTGCGGCGGCTGGCACTGCCAAGGGTGCGACCTCGGGTGCGGCAACGGGTGCGGTTGTTGGTGCGGACAGCGCTGCAAACACGGGAGCGACGAGGGATATGGCCAGCGGCGCTGTCACGAATGCAGGCAGGGCTGCGGCAGACTCCGGAGAGACCGCGGTTCCCCGGGACCGTGCCGCAACATCTTCCGCCGCAGCGACCGGGCGGACAGTTCCCGAACGGGTGAAGAGCGAGCCGCAGGTACGGGTGCCGATGCCGGTGCCGGTGCCGGTCTCGCCGCGCAACGACAGCGTATTCGCTTCGCTTCATGCGGCCGCGCGCGCGGCCCGCACCCACGCGGTGGGCGAAGGCGCAAACGCGGCGGAGCTTTTCAGAGGCGACTCGCTCGAACGCGCGGCCGAGGTATCTGCCGCGGCGGGTCGCGTGTCGGACGCGATGGCGCAACTCGTGGGCGCGAGCAACGCGTGGGCGGAGGGCGCTCGCTCCGCGACGGCGCGCACCGCGACCGTGCATGCAGCGCGCGATTCAGAGATCGTGGCGGACCGCCCGGCCACGGCGCCGGCCACGACCACGACGCCGGCCACGACGCCGGCCACGGATCGCGCCGCGATCGAAGCGCTTCTCGCGCGCTACGAGAGCGCGATCGAGGCGCGCGACATTCCGGCGATCCGGGTGCTCTATCCGGGGATGACCGCGGCACAGCAGAGCGACTGGCGACAGTTCTTCGGCACGGTGCAGAACGTTCGTGCGACGCTCGCGATCGCGCAGCTCGATCTCGCTGGCAGCACTGCAGATCTTCGCGTGACCGGAAGCTATCGCTACGAGAACACGAGCACGCGCCGCAGCGAAGAGCAGCCGATCAGCTTCCGCGCCTCGCTCGTACGCGATGGCGCGAACTGGAGGATCAGCGCGATCAAGTAGCCGAGCGCGAGCGACGCGCGCGACGCCGTGTCAGAAGTTGTACTCGAGCCCCGCGGTCCAGATCACGTTCGGTCGCAGTCCGCCGCGATTCAGCGGCCACTCTCCGTTCGCTATCACGGTGAGGCCAGGCGCCATGGTCAGCTTCACACCGAGCGAAGCGTCGACGATGTCGTCGCGCCCATTCGGGATGGTCGTGGGCTGCACCGTTCTGTGGAACGGCGCGTCGTAAACGACGGTACCTGGCACGCGCAGTCCGCTGGTGCCGACCTGCAGCTCCGTTATCAGGTCCGCTGCGAGCGTGGCCCACGGAGCGAGCAGGTTGTCGAAGCCGATGTTGGCGAGCACCGCATCGTTGGTCATCGCGCCGCCGCGATACAGGTAGCCTACGTTCGCATGCGGGGAGAACTGGCCGAACTGCGCCGACACGATCCCGAGTCCGCGCGCCGCGAAGTCGCCCGAGCCGAGCAGGTCGGCTTCGCTTCCCGTCGGAAATCGCGCGTCGGCGAGGAACGCCACTGCCACCGGTTCGCGGTCGCGCGCGTTGACCTTGACGCGCACTGCCACATCACCGAGTCCCGTCGCGGACCCTTCCTCGAAGCGTGATGCGGTGAGCACCGGATCTTCCGGAGTTCCTCCGAAGTAGTGCGCAACCGGCGGTCCACCGAACGGAACGATCTGGGCCTGGCTCGCACCCCGGAAGGATGTGTGGACGACCGGAAGTACGAGTCCGATGTCCAGCTTGTCGAGCACGCCGTAAGTGATGTAGAAGGATGTCACCGCGAGCTCGACATCGAGCGACAGATTCACATCGATCTCGTCGTTCTCGACGTTCGGCACGCCCATCAGCGAACAGTCTCCTCCTGCGACGGAATCACATCCGTCGAAGTCGACGTTCTCGTGCGTGAAGGTGAGCCGGATGTCATGCAGATCCACGCCGCGCAGAGTCCTGAACGAGATCCCCGTGCGATTCACTCCGGCGAGCATGCGGCCGCGGCCGAGTGTCTGCGCGCGTTCGCCGAAGATGGGGCCGGCGGAACGCGACGTGGGGACAGGCGTGCCGCCCTCGAATCGAAACGTGATTCCGCCACTCGTCGCACTCACCGGAATCTGCGCGACGTTGGTAGTGATCGACGTGCTGAGGAAGTCGATGATCGTCCCGTTGCTCCCCACCGCCGACGGTATGAAGTGGCTGCCGTGGACCCGCAGCGAAGCTGGATTGTTCGGGTTGCCGGAGCCGGCGAGGAAGAGCGGGTCGTCACCCGGACCGAAGATGAAAAGCTCGGACAGCTTGTCGAGCAGGCCCTGGGCCGATGCATGTCGCGGCGCGAGCATGAGCAGCAGCAGGAGCGAGATACACCAGATGCGCGGTCGCATAGTGGCGATCCTCGGGATCGATTGGGGCCCCATGATAGCAGCGCCGTGCGCGAGATGCGAGAGGGGAAAGTCGCCTGGCGCATCCCGGTGTACTCGCGCCCGCTACTCTCTCGCTCGCGTCTCGCAACCGCCGGGTGGGAGGACGCCCGGTCTCGCCGTCAACTCGCCGAGCGGCGTTCGCATGCGCCGGGTCCAGCTCGCAAACCGGTCCGCGCTCACACCGGGGACGTTGACTGGCTCCGTTTCGCCGGCGATGTCGTCGAGCGATATCCCTGCCAGCAGCGCCGGCGTGGAGCAGAGGAAGCGATGGACCGCATCCCTGAGCTCGCCCGCTTCGGGCATCGGCCCCGCGCCATCTGCGCTGATCCGATCATCGAACACATCGGTCGTCTCGACCCGAGTCGCTGCCGCCGCCGTTTCTGCAGTGGTTCGATCATCGGCGATGTCGGTCTTTTCGCCCGGGTTCGCTGCGAGCGCACCGTCGGCGATCAGTCGTGTTGCCAGAAGTCGTCGGTCATTCTGGCGGGCGCGAAATGCCGCATGCTCGGCGTCCGCGTCTGGAAGCCGGCCCAGCCTTGCCGCCAGCGCAACATCGTTTCCTTCCAGGAAACCCATGAGGGTTGGAAGATCGTGCGTATTGGCGGTGGCGAGCGAGAGCGGCTCGTAACTCGACGCGGGACGGAATGCTCCGTCCCCTTCGCGCTCGAAGAGCATGACTCGCGTTCCCAGGATTCCCCACTGCCGAAGGGTGCCGGGCACCTCCGGGGGAACGGTGCCGAGGTCTTCTCCAACGATAACGGCGTGCTGCCTGGCGCTTTCTAGCGCGAGGATCCCGAGCAGATCGTCAGTCGGGAAGCGAACGTACGCTCCATGGGATCCGTTCATTCCGGCTGGGATCCAGAACTGGCGGAAGAGGCCGAGAATGTGATCGATGCGGAGCGCGCCGGCGTGGCGAAGCGCGGATCGAACGAGTGCCGTCCAGTATCGATAGCCGTTCTCGCGGAGTCGATGCGGGTCGAGCGGCGTGAGTCCCCAGTTCTGACCGGTGGCTGAGTAATCGTCCGGCGGCGCACCGAATTCGACACCGTTCGCGTGCAGCATCGCATTCGCCCAGACATCGCTCCCGTACGGGACGCTGGCGACTGCGAGATCCTGGTACAGCCCGACCGAAAGTCCGGCACTCGCTCCCGCCGATGCCGCCTTCGCGAGCTGGCTGTCGAGCTCGAACTGCAGCCACCTGTGAAAATCGATCTCGGGCTCGTGCTCGCGCGCGAAGTCGCGGACCGCGTGCGAGTCCGGCGTGCGATATTCTTCGGGCCATCCCTGCCACGTCAGCGAAGCATCGCTGCGCCCCACGAAGTATTCGTCGAGCGCCATGAACGTGGCGAACTCATCCAGCGAGCGCCCCTCGCGCTCCCGGTAGGCGGCGTACGCCTGCGATGTTTCGCTTCCACCCGCCGAGCGGGCGCATCGATGCAGCGCAGCCAGGATAGGGCGCGCGAGCCGCGCACGCCGCGCGTACTCCACCCGGTCGCTGCGACGGATCGATGTCAGTTCCGCCTGCATCGTTTCGCTGAACATCGATCGCGCTTCGGTGCACCGTTCGAGCTCCGGGATTGCTTCGATGTCGAGATACGCAGGGTTGCGGTACAGCCGACTCACAGGGCTGTACGGCGATACTTCGCCACCGACGCTCCGCAGCGCGTGGAGCGGATTCACGCCCACGAACGCGGCACCACTGGCGCCGGCCCATCGCGCGAGTTCGGCGAGATCGCCGAGGTCGCCCACTCCCCAACTGCGCGCGCCGCGGACCGAATACAGATTCGCTACGATCCCGTAGCCGGGGCGCGCAGGGATCGTGCACCGTTCAGGCACGACGATGAGGCGCTGATGCGCCTCCATGCTGCGGCCGCGCACCGCGAGCTCGATCGTGAGGTCGTGGTATCCGCACGTGAGTCCCGGCTCGAGCGACACCTCCACCACGCCATCACGCACCGCGCGCGCCGTTCCGTCCCTCACGGCCGTTCCAATGGAGTCTCCAGCGATCGCCAGCGCGTACTCCACCGCCTCCCCCTCGCGCACGCCGCTGGCGATCGACGTCGGAAGCCGGAAGACGAGAGTACTCACACTTCGTGCGTCCGCCTCACGGAGCTCCCGGTCTCCATCTTCGCGCGCGCTCATCCCACCAGCAACTCGCACCACCCGCACCGGTTCGGCCAACCGCTCGGCATCGCGTTCGTTCAGCTCCGCGAGCTCCGCGCGCGCATGCGCTTCGCTCGATGCATCACGACCCATCGCGGCCAGGATCGCTACCCGCGTATCGTCCGATGTCGAACGTTCCTCCGTCCCATCCTGCGAGCGGTACGAGGACATGATGCCGAGCCGTTCCGCAAGCTCGCGCAGCGCCGTGTCATGTGACATGCGGTCTGGTCTAGCCGTTTCTCCCCTTCCCGACCGGAGCGAGCACCAACGCTCCGAGCGGCGGGAGCGTGAGCTCCAGCGACTGCCCGAAACCGTGGAAAGGCGCCGCTTCCGCGGTGATCACTCCGGAGCCGCCGATCCCGCTTCCCCCGAAGCGGAGATCGTCGCTGCAGAAGATCCGCGAGTACGCTCCGGCCAGCGGTACGCCGATGCGGTAGTGCTCGCGCGGGACCGGGGTCAGGTTGAGCGCTATCACGAGCTGCTCGCCGCCGCCGCGTCGCAGATACGACACGACGGAGTTGTGCACGTCGGCAGTGTCGATCCACTGGAAGCCGTCGGTCTCGTAGTCCATGCGCCAGAGCGCCGGATGCTCGAGGTAGAGCGCACCGAGCCGTTCCAGGTATCCCTCGAACGCTCCATGCCGCGCGTCGTCCCGCAGATGCCAGTCGACGCTGCTGTCATGGTTCCACTCGTTCCACGGTGCGAGCTCGGTCCCCATGAAGAGCAGCTTCTTGCCGGGTCGCGTGAACATGTACGCGAGGAGGAGGCGCAGGTTCGCGAACTTCTGCCAGATATCTCCCGGCATCTTGTCCAGGAGCGAGCGCTTCCCGTGTACGACCTCATCGTGCGAGAGCGGCATCACGAACTTCTCGCTGTACTCGTAGATCATCGCGAATGTGAGCTGCCCCTGATGATGCGAGCGATATACCGGATCGAGCGAGAAGTACTGCAGCGTGTCGTGCATCCAGCCCATGTTCCACTTGAGCGAGAAGCCGAGTCCACCTTCCGAAACCGGTTTCGTCACACCGGGCCACGCCGTGGACTCCTCCGCCACGGTGATGCACCCCGGCGCCTCCTGATGCGCCTGCTCGTTCATGGTGCGCAGCAGTTCCATCGCTTCGAGATTCTCGCGTCCACCGTAACGATTGCGGAGCCACTCGCCCGACTTGCGGCTATAGTCGAGGTAGAGCATCGATGCCACGGCGTCCACGCGCAGTCCGTCCACGTGGAACTCGAGGAGCCAGTAGAGCGCGTTTGCGAGGAGGAAGTTGCGCACCTCTGCGCGGCCGTAGTTGAAGATCAGCGTTCCCCAATCGGGGTGCTCGCCGAGCCGCGGATCCTCGTGCTCGTAGAGCGCGGTGCCATCGAAGCGGCGAAGCGCGAAATCGTCCTTCGGAAAGTGCGCCGGTACCCAGTCGAGTATCACCCCGATCCCCGACTGGTGGCAGTAGTCCACGAAGTAGCGGAAGTCGTCGGGCGTCCCGTAGCGTGCGCTCGGCGCGTAGTAGCCGGTCACCTGGTACCCCCACGATCCGGCGAAGGGGTGCTCCATGATCGGGAGAAGCTCGATGTGCGTGAAGCCGAGTCGCTTCACGTGCTCCACCAGACGCGGTGCGATCTCCCTGTAGCCGAGCGGTCGTCCGTGCTCCTCCGGCACTCGCGCCCAGGATCCGATGTGCAGCTCGTACACCGACATCGGCTCGCGCGCGAAGTCGCGGCGCGCACGCTCCTCCATCCAGGCGGCATCACTCCAGCCGTATTCGTCGGGCGGCACGATTCGCGAAGCCGTGCCCGGCGGGACTTCCATGGCACGCGCGTACGGATCGGTCTTGATCCTGATCGAGCGGTCACGCGTGAGAATCTCGAATTTGTACAGCGAACCCGGTTCCACGCCGGGCACGAACAGCTCCCACACTCCGGAAGCGCCGAGCGAACGCATGGGAAGGAGACGACCATCCCACCCATTGAAGTCGCCAACGACGCTCACGCGCCTCGCGTTGGGCGCCCACAACGCGAACGAAGTCCCGCTTTCGCCGTCCACCGTACGCGCGTGCGCGCCGAGCATCTGCCAGAGGCGCCGATGCGTTCCTTCATTGAAGAGGTGCAGGTCGAGCTCGCCCACGGTGGGGAGAAAGCGATATGGATCGCCGCGCTCCCACACTGCGCCATCGGCGAAATGAAAGCGCAGACGATAGCGCAGCGGGAGCGAGGCCCCGGCGATGAACCCGGCGAAGATGCCATCGGCGCCATCCGCCGGCTCGAGCTCCAGAGTGCGACCGCCGGCGAACAGGCACTCCACGCGCTCCGCCTCCGGATGCATCGCGCGTATCGTCACACCCGCCGCCCCCGCCTTCTCATCCTTGTGCGCTCCGAGCACCCCGTGCGGGTTCGAGCTGTCGCCTTTCAACAATTCATGGACTTCGTCGATCCGGGTCATTCACTTCCTCGCAACAGCGCCTGGAATTCGCCAATCTCGGTCGTTCACGTGGTCCCTTCTCCATTCCCATGCTCATCGCTCGCGGGCTCGCGCGGCACGGGCGCCGGCACGTAGCGCAGCAGCACGAGCGAGAAGGGAGCGAGCTTTGCACCTGTCGTGCCGAGTGCCTGTCCGCGGTCCGCCGCGGTGTTCACGAGCTCCGTCCAGTCGCCGGCTGCCGCAAGCTCCGGCAGAATGAACGACTGCGTGACCTCGCGATTGTTGATCAGCAGAAGCAGGGTGTCGCCACGCACCGGGCGGCCGCGGCTGTCGATCTCGTCGGCCGCTTCACCATGGATGAGCATCCCGAGCGCGGTCATGTCGGGGTCGTGCCAGTCGGCATCGGTCATCTCGGTCCCGTCAGCGCGCCGCCACGAGAGATCCTTCGCACCGAGCGCGTTGACCACCATCCCGCGGAAGAAGCCGCGCCTCCGCAGCACGGGGTTCGCCTTGCGCAGCGCGAACACGCGGCGCGTGAACTCGAGCAGCTCCTTGTCGCGCGCGCCGAGACGCCAGTTCACCCAGCTCACGGCATTGTCCTGCGCGTAGGCGTTGTTGTTGCCCTTCTGCGTGCGCCCCATCTCGTCGCCGTGCGAGATCATCGGGACACCCTGCGAGAAGGCCAGCGTCGCCAGGAAGTTGCGCTTCGTACGGTCGCGGCGCCGCAGGATCTTCGGATCGTCCGTCGGACCCTCCACGCCCCAGTTGCGGCTGTAGTTGGCGTCGGTGCCGTCGCGATTGTGCTCGCCGTTCGCCTCGTTGTGCTTCTGCTCGTAGCTCACGAGGTCCTCGAGCGTGAAGCCGTCGTGCGCGGTGATGAAGTTCACGCTCGCATACTGGGTGCGGTTGCTCCACTGATAGATGTCACTGCTCCCCGAGAGGCGCGAAGCGACGTCGTTCACCATGCCGGCGTCGCCGCGCCAGAAGCGGCGCATGTCGTCGCGATACTTCCCGTTCCATTCCGCCCAGCCCATCGGGAAGTTGCCCACCTGGTAGCCGCCTGGTCCGATGTCCCACGGCTCGGCTATCAGCTTCACACGCGAGAGCGTGGGATCCTGATGGATGATGTCGAAGAACGTGCCCAGCCGGTTCACCTCGTACAGCTCGCGCGCCAGCGCGGGCGCGAGATCGAAGCGGAAACCGTCCACGTGCATCTCGTTCACCCAGTAGCGCAGCGAGTCCATTATGAGCTGGATCGTGCGCGGGTGGCGCATGTTGAGCGAGTTGCCGCACCCGGTGAAGTCGAGATAGTAGCGCGGATTCTTCGGATCGAGCCGGTAGTACGCCGCATTGTCGATGCCGCGCAGCGAGAGCGTGGGCCCGAGGTGGTTCCCCTCGGCGGTGTGGTTGTACACCACATCGAGTATCACCTCGATGCCGGCGGAGTGCAGCGTCTTCACCATCGACTTGAATTCGCCGACCTGCTGCCCGAGCCCGCCGGTGGAGTAGCGGAAATCCGGCGCGAGGAAGCCGATCGAGTTGTACCCCCAGTAGTTGGTCAACCCGATTTCGGCGAGGTGCCTCTCCACCGCGAAGTGGTGCACTGGAAGCAGCTCCACGGCCGTGACTCCCAGCGAGAGCAGATGCTCGATCACCGGATCCGAGCCGAGCCCGAGATACGTGCCGCGTATCTTCTCGGGTACCAGCGGATGCAGCTTCGTCATCCCCTTCACGTGGCATTCGTAGATGACGGTCTGGTTCCACGGCGTTCGCGGATTACGGTCGCCGATCCAGGTGAATGCCGAGTCCACCACCACGCACTTCGGCACATCGCCCGCGCTGTTCCGGCGGCTCATGTCGAGGTCCGCGCGCGGACTGGACACGTCGTACCCGAACAGCGTGTCGCGCCAGTTGATGGTGCTGCTGATCGCCTTCGTGTACGGATCGATGAGAAGGCAGTTCGGATTGAAGCGGTGTCCCTTCTGCGGATCGTACGGCCCGTGAACCCGATAGCCATAGAGCTGGCCGGGACGCGCGTCGGGCAGATAGCAGTGCCAGACCTGATCGTTCCGCTCGCGCAGGCTTATACGGGTGGACTCGACCGCATCGCCCGGACCGGCGAAGAGGCAGAGTTCCACTCCCGTGGCGTTCTCCGAAAAGATCGCGAAGTTCACTCCTTCGCCGTCCCACGTGGCGCCGAGCGGGAAGGGCTGGCCTGGCCAGACTCGCATCTCAGGATTCCTCGCGTTCGTGGAGCGTGTAGTCTGTCATGCAGCGACTCATGCGCGTTCGCGGCGCGTGGACTGCTACGGTCAGAAGAGACGGGCAATGGCCCGCAACGGCACCCAGACCCAGTCGGGGCGATTGTTCAACTCGTACGCCAGCTCGTAGAACATCTTCTCCATCTCGAATAGCTCGACGAGCGGGTCGTTCGCATCGGCACCGTAGCCCTCCAGGAAAGCCGCGCGTGCGTCGCGCTCCCAGTGCGCCGATCGTATCTCGGTAGCCGGGTTGGTTCCGACTCCTCCGGCGCGCGCGGCGCCCGTAGCCGCCGCGTAGCCGAACGAACGGAGCATCCCCGCCACGTCGCGTGCGGGGCTGGCGAGCTCCCGACGCTCCGGGATGGGCCTGGCCGGTTCGCCCTCGAAGTCGATCACGTACCAGCGTCCATCGGGCGCGTGCAATAGCTGGCCGAGGTGGTAGTCGCCGTGCGTGCGCGACTTGATGCCCTGCTCGGCCGCGCGTTCGCCGCGCGCGCCATGCGACGCTTCATCCAGCAGCTCGTGGATCGCCGTGCGCCTGCCCGCGATCGCGCGCGCCATCGCCGCCGTCTTCTGATCGAGCGCCGCTGCACGCGCCGCCAGCAGATCGAGCGCGGAGTCGATCGTCGCGAGCGTGCGCGCGGTCCAGCGCGAGATGTCGTCGCCACTCACCGGCTCCATGGCGAATGCCGGATCATCGCTGGCCGATGCGAGCGCCGCATGCAGTTCGCGGGTCACCTCACCCAGACGCCGTGCATCGCCGGCGAAGCCATCGGACGGGACGCCGCCGTTACCGCGCGCGCCGAGGAACGACGCGATGTCGTGAAGAGCGTAGCTCCAGCCGTCCTCCGCTCCGTGCACCAGTCGCGTGAGCATCCCGGCCACGCTCTTCTCGCCGTCCGCACTCTCGAAGCTCACCTCGGCGAGCAGCTCCGGCGTGTCGCGGTAGCTCGTGCGCACGGTGAGGAAGCGGGTGACTTCGACATCCGGGTTGATGCCCGGTGCGAGCTTTCGGAAGAGTTTGAGGATGGCGCGATCGCCGAAGATGACGGAGCTGTTGCTCTGCTCCGCCGAGGCGAGGCGCGATTCGACGGAGCCGAGTCCCGGAGCGCCCCCACCGATCGGCGTGACCGTCCAGCGCGCGCCGTTCGCCTCGAAGCTCGCGCCATGTTCGAGCGCGGCAGCGAGGCGCGAACGGAACGCGGCATCGTGGAGCGCATCGTAGATGATGCCGCTCCGGCCGGTCGAATCCACTCTGGCGAGGATCGCGTTCGCCGGCGGGCGCCGGACGTTGTCGCTCCACCCGGCGTCCTCGCGTGCAACGAGTGGGAGCTGGTAGCCGGTCTCCGATCCGTCGCTTGCGTGCACCGCGAGGCGCACCACTGCGGACGCCGCATGTGCATCGCTCCACTCGACCGGAACCACGTCGGTGATGCGTACGGAGTGCGGCGTACTTCCCTTCCCGCCGAACCAGCGCGACGCGGCCAGGAACGCGCCGAGCGCGCTGGAATCGAGCTCGCCGAGCAGCTCCATCGACAGCGCTGACGCGAAGCTGCCGCCGGCGCGCAGCGTCGCGAGCGGCGGGTCACTCCCTTCGGTCACGGAGACACCGGCGCCTCGCCTGCGGGCACGAGGCGGAACCAGTAGAACGTGTGCGGTCCGAGCGACATGAAGTACGGCTGCTCACCGATCGGCGGGAAGGAAATGTTGCCGATGAGCTCCACGGGCACCATCCCGCTCCAGCGCTGCAGGTTGATCTCGAGCGGCTGCACGAAGCGCGAGAGATTGTTGACGCAGAGGATCGTCTCGTTCTCGTGGCGCCGCAGGTAGGCGATCACGTGCCGGTTCTCGGGGAGGAGCATCTCGAAGCTGCCGCGCCCGAAGGCGCGATACTGCCGGCGCACCTTTATCAGGCGGCGCATCCACCGAAGGAGCGATGTCTGCGTGCGCTCCTGTGCCATCACGTTCACCGCCTGGTAGCCGTACGGTGCGTCGACGATGAGCGGGAAATAGAGCGCCTGCTGGTCACCCTCGGAGAAGCCCGCGTTCCAGCTCGCGTTCCACTGCATTGGCGTGCGGACGCCGTTGCGGTCGCCGAGGTAGACGTTGTCGCCCATCCCGATCTCGTCGCCGTAGTAGAGAACCGGCGTACCCGGCATGGTCATGAGGAGTGCGTTCATCAGCTCGATCTGACGGCGACCGTTGTCGAGGAGCGGCGCGAGGCGGCGGCGGATGCCGATGTTGATGCGCATCCGCTTGTCGCTCGCGTACTCGCGGTACATGTAGTCGCGCTCCTCGTCGGTGACCATCTCGAGGGTGAGCTCATCGTGGTTGCGGAGGAAGATCGCCCACTGCGACCCGTCGGGGAGGGCAGGCGTCTGCGCCATGATATCGACCACGGGGCTGCGATCCTCGCGCCGCAGCGCCATGTACATGCGCGGCATCAGCGGGAAGTGGAATGCCATATGGCATTCGTCGCTGTCACCGAAGTATGCGATCACATCGCTCGGCCACTGATTCGCCTCGGCGAGGAGCATCCGACCGGGAAACTCGGCATCGAGCGTGGCGCGCAGCTCGCGGAGAACAGCGTGCGTCTCGGGCAGATTCTCGCAGTTCGTCCCCTCGCGTTCGACGAGGTACGGGATCGCATCGAGACGGAGACCATCGACTCCCATGCGGAGCCAGAAGCGCATGACATCCTTCACCGCCTCCACCACCGCCCGGTTGTCGAAGTTGAGATCGGGCTGGTGGCTGAAGAAGCGGTGCCAGTAGAACTGTCCAGCCACCGGATCCCACGTCCAGTTCGACTTCTCGGTATCCGTGAAGATGATGCGCGCCCCGCCGTACTTCGAGGCATCGTCCGACCACACGTAGAAATCGCGCATCGGCGATCCCTTCGGCGCGTTGCGCGCGCGCTGGAACCAGGGATGCTGGTCGGACGTGTGATTGATGACCAGCTCGGTGATCACGCGTATCCCCCTCGAGTGCGCGTCGTCGAGGAAGCGGGAAAAATCCTCGAGCGTGCCGTACTGCGGATGGATCGCCTCGTACGCCGCGATGTCGTACCCGTCGTCGCGCAGCGGTGACGGATAGAAGGGGAGGAGCCAGATGCAGTTGACGCCGAGCGATTCTATGTAGTCGAGCTTCTCGATGAGGCCCTGCAGGTCACCGAAACCATCCGCATTGCTGTCGCGGAACGACTTCACGTGCACCTGATAAATGATCGCGTCCTTGTACCACTGCGGATCTTGCATGGGGGGAATTATGAGGGGGCAGAGAGCAGAAAGCAGAAATACTGTCAAGGAAACAGGAGACAGGCCACAGGAAACAGGGACTGCACACTCTTCACCGTCGTCCTCGCGAAAGCGGGGACCCATGCTCGGTCGAGTAAGATGGATGCCCGCTTCCGCGGGCGTGCCACTGGCCGGTGTGCAGTTCCTGTTTCCTGTCGCCTGTCCCCTGTTTCCTCCATACTACTCCCCGTCACTCTCTCACCAGGCGCAGCACGTGCGCGACCTGAACGGCGGGGTCCAGGCGCACGTAATTGGCTTCGCCGCGCCAGGAATAGCGAGCGCCGGTGAGGAGGTCTTCGACCACGTACGGGGATGTGGAGTCGAGGTCGAGCAGGTCGAGCGGAACGTGCACGGTGGTCTCGTGCACGCGATGTGGGTCGAGATTCACGATCACGAGGATGTCGTCGCGGCCGCCGAAGTCTTCGGCTCGCTTCATATAGAAGAGCGTCTGGTCGTTCTCGGACGGATGGAAGGAGAGGTTCGTGTAGAGCTGCAGCGCACGATTCTCGCGGCGAATCCGGTTGATCGCCGTGATCTCGTCGTTCAGGTTGCCGGGCGCGTTCCAGTCGCGGATGCGGATCTCGTACTTCTCGGAATTCAGGTATTCCTCGCTCCCTTCGCGGAGAGGAATGTTCTCACAGAGCTCGAAGCCGCTGTAGATGCCGTATAGCGGCGAGAGAGTGGCGGCCAGTACGAGCCGGATGCGAAAGGCGGGACGATCGCCCGTCTGCAGATACTCGTTGAGGATGTCGGGAGTGTTCGCGAAGAAATTGCCGCGAAAGTACTCGCGCATCGGGGTCTGCGTGAGCTCGGTGAGGTAGTCGCGGAGCTCCCACGACGTGTTGCGCCACGTGAAATACGTGTACGACTCCGAGAAGCCGAGCTTCGCGAGGTACTTCATCTTCTTCGGACGCGTGAAAGCCTCGGCCAGGAAGATCACCTGCGGGTGCCGCTCACGCACCTTCGCGATGGCCCACTCCCAGAACGCAAAGGGCTTCGTGTGCGGATTGTCGACGCGAAAGGTGTCGACGCCGCGCTCGATCCAGAAAAGGAGGATGTCGAGGCACGCGTTCCACAGATTCTCGCGATCGGCGCACCAGAAGTCGATCGGGTAGATGTCCTCGTACTTCTTCGGCGGATTCTCGGCGTACTTGATCGAGCCGTCGGGGCGCACGAAGAACCAGTCGGGATGCTCCTTCAGCCACGGGTGATCGGGCGAGCACTGGAGAGCGTAGTCGAGCGCGACCTCCATGCCGAGCCGGTGCGCAGCGTTCACGAAACTCTCGAAATCCGCGAGCGTCCCGAGCCGGGGATCCACCGCCGTGTGGCCGCCATGCTCGCTGCCGATCGCCCACGGACTCCCAACGGCGTCCGCACCGGCATCGGGCGTGTTGTTCGGCCCCTTCCGCTTCGTCACTCCAACGGGATGGATCGGTGGAAGATAGATGACGTCGAAGCCCATCTCCGCGATGCGCGGGAGCGCGCGCTCGGCGTCGGCGAACGTTCCGTGGCCGCCTTCCACCGTAGTCTGCGAGCGCGGGAACATCTCGTACCACGCGGCGAAGCGCGCAGGTTCACGGTCCACCCACACCACGAGCTCCTTCGCGTAGCTCGTGAACCCTTCGCGCGGGAAGTGTTCCTCCATCAGCGCGAGGAGCGAGAGGTCGAGCGCGGCGCGCGTGCGCTCGGCCAGGTCGCGCGAGGTTCCCGCGAGCAGCGTGCTCCACCTCTTGAGCGTGCTGCGCGCATCGCCGAACCTGGCGCGTCGAGCCGCCGCGTCCACCATGGCAGCGCCCTCGAGCAACTCGGGCGCCACATCCAGCCCCGCATCGAGCTTCTTCTGCAGGTCGCTTCGCCAGCTTCCGAAACGATCAGTCCACGCATCTACCGTGTACTTCCACGAACCTATCGCATCGAGCGGGAAGCCGCCGCTCCATCTATCGCTGTCGAAGTCGAACACCATCGGCGCGACGCGCCAGTCGGTGTCCTGGCCGGACCGGTAGCGCACCTGCGCCTTGATGAGGTCGTGGCCGTCCCTGAAGATGTCGGCTCCCACTTCGAAGCTGTCGCCGATCACCCGCTTCACCGCGAACCTTCCGCCGTCGAGCTGCGGCGTCACGCACTCTATGATGATATGCGGCAGCGAGCGCCTGCCGCCGGGTCTCGCCGTGGATTTTCGTGAAGCGGAAGAGGGCATGGGGGAATGAAGCAGAGAGCAGGAAGCAGAGAGCAGAAAGCAGGAACTACTCAGGCAACAGGACGCAGGACGCAGAAACGGCACTGGCCGACGTCATCCCCGCGAAAGCGGGGATTCGCGTCGTTCGATGTAGCTTCGCGCCTGAGCAGAGGGGTTGCAAGGCGTGGGCCCTCCCGGGGGGCGCAGGAGAACCGCGCGAGGTGAACTACGAGGGATCGAGGGCAGTCA
>JBIQLU010000014.1:34982-38075 GCA_044463985.1 Gemmatimonas aurantiaca
CCGGGGGGCGCAGGAGAACCGCGCGAGGTGAACTACGAGGGATCGAGGGCAGTCACTGCCGTCTGCCTTCTGCTTTCTGCTTCCTCCCCCGTGCTTCCTCGCCCATGGGCCGCTCCGTAACTTCAGAGCATGCCCCTTCCCTCCGACATCGCGAATTTGCTGTCGAACAATCCGGCGCTGGCGTTGCCGGTGGTGTTCGCCGGCGGGGTGCTGACGAGCTGGACGCCGTGCATCTACCCGATGATTCCGATCACTGTCGCGATCGTAGGCGGACAGAGCCTCGGCGCGGGTGGCGGAGCTGCGACGGGAGCAGTCCAGCAGTCGAAATGGCGGACCGTGTCGCTCACGCTCAGCTACGCGGTGGGGCTCGCTCTCGTGTACGCGCTGCTCGGGGCCGTGGCGGGACTCACCGGGACGCTCTTCGGGAGCATCAGCACGAATCCGTGGCTGTACTTCGCCATGGCGAATCTGCTGATCCTCTTCGCGTTGGCGATGCTCGACGTGCTGCCGGTGCGTGTTCCGCAGGCTGTGCTGCGACGGGCGAGCGAAGCGGGGAAAGGCGGCGGAGTGGCAGGAGCGTTCGCCATGGGCGCGGTCTCCGGTCTCGTGGCGGCGCCGTGCGGTGCGCCGGTGATGGCAGCAGTGCTCACCTGGGTGTCGCTCACGAAGAGCGCGCTGCTCGGCTTCATCTACCTCTTCGTCTTCTCGCTCGGCATGACCGCTCTGCTCGTGGCAGTGGGACTTTCGACGGGGCTGCTGGCCCGTTTGCCGCGCGCCGGTGTATGGATGCTGTGGGTCAAGCGCGGCTTCGCGCTCCTGATGTTCGCGGTGGCCGAGTACTATCTGATAGAGATGGGGAAACTTCTTCTATGAAAGGACTACGAAGCGCGGCGCTGATACTGGCATTGGCGCTTGGCGCGGCGACCGCCGCAAACGCACAGATCGGAATCCCCGTCGGCAGCGATGCGCCGGGAGCCGCGGTGCACGAACTGGACGGCACCCCGACCGACATCTCGAAGTACATCGGGAAATCGCCGGTCATGATCGAGTTCTGGGCAACGTGGTGCCCGGTGTGCAAGAAACTCGAGCCGAAGATGCTCGACCTCGCGAAGCGCTACGGCTCGCAGGTGAAGTTCCTCGGCGTGGCGGTCTCCGTGAACGAGTCGCCGAAGCGCGTGAAGCTGTACGCCGAGAAGTACCACTACCCGTACGACCTCGTCTTCGACACCGACGGAAACGCCGTCACCGCGTACGATGTCCCCGCCACGTCGTACATCGTGTTGATCGATGGATCGGGGAAGGTGGTGTACACTGGCCAGGGCGAGGATCAGGATCTGGAGGCGGCCCTGAAGAAGGTGCTGTAGGGAGAGGGCAGACGGCAGAAAGCAGACAGCAGAAGAAGAGGAAACAGGGGACGGGCGACAGGAAACAGGAACTGCACACCGGCCGCTGTCGTCCCCGCGAATGCGGGGACCCATGTTCGACGGAGTAACATGGATGCCCGCTTTCGCGGGCATGACGGTGAAGCCTGTGCAGTTCCTGTTTCCTGTCGCCTGTCCCCTGTCTCCTTGATGACTTTCCCCGCTTTCTGCTTTCTGCTTTCTGCCCCATTGACACCTCCCCCCCTCCCGCCACATAGTATCCTAAGAACCTTAGGATACTCGAAATGCCAGCAGCCGACCTCCCGATCGTTCGCGGTACTCTAGACCTCCTCATTCTCAGAACGCTGAGTTGGGGTGAGATGCACGGGCTCGCGATCGTGCGATGGCTCGAGCAGGTCACGCATCAGCAGCTCCAGGTCGAGGAGGGCGCGCTCTACCCCGCCCTTCACAGGATGGAGAGCAAAGGGTGGCTCGAATCGGTGTGGGGATACACCGAGCAGAATCGCCAAGCCAAGTTCTACCGGCTCACTCAGGCGGGACGGAAGCAGCTAGCCGCCGAGCTGGCGCGCTGGAAGAGCTACACCAGCGCGGTGGAGCTGGTGATCACGGCAGAATCGGGGAGTGCTCCATGAGCACGGGTGGCGAAGGCGAACGGAGAAAAGGACGCTCGCGGTTCAGACGCGCCTTCCGCCTCCTCGTCGCTCCCGATCGCATCCCGAACGACATCGATTCGGAGCTCCGCTTCCACATCGAAGGTCGGATCGAAGACCTCATGGCGCGCGGGCTCTCGCGCGTCGACGCCGAACGTGAAGTGAGGGTCCGCTTCGGCGACATCGAATCGTACAGGGAAGAGACGCGCGCCATCGACGAACGCACCGTCCACGGGGAGAGACGCATGGAGCTGCTCGACACCATCAGCCGCGAGACGCGGCAGGCACTCCGCGCGCTCGCGCGCAGCCGCGCATTCACGTTCATCGCGATCGTCACCCTCGCACTCGGCGTGGGCGCCACCACGGCCGTCTACACGCTGCTCGACCGCGTCGTACTGAATCCCCTCCCCTACCCGCATGCCGACCGTCTCGTGAAGATCGGCAGTCTGGTCTCGGGAAAAACGGTCGCGGGCGAATGGGGTTTGTCGGAGGCGGGCTACTTCTACTACCTCGACCACAACCGCAGCTTCGACGCGCTCGGCGTCTACTCGCACAGTGAGCTCTCCATGGTGGCCGACGGCCGCGCGGAGCGGGTGCGCGCGGCAGCCGTGAGCGCGAGCGTGGCGCGCGTGCTCGGCACGCATGCGGAGCACGGCAGGATGATCGGCACAGACGACGACCGTCCCGGTGTTGCTCCGGTCGCGGTGCTCTCGCACGCATACTGGATCAGCCGCTTCGGCGGCGACAGTGCGATCGTCGGCCGCACGATAGAGATCGAGGGGTCGCCCATCGAAGTGATCGGCGTGTTCGCTCCCGGCGAAAACATTCCACAGGTGAGCGCCGCACCGCCGCCCGACCTCTGGCTGCCGCTCCAGCTCGATCCCGCTGCGCGACCCGTCAACTCGCACTATCTCACGGCGATCGGACTGCTGAAGAGCGGCGTGAGTATGGAAGGAGCGAACGCAGACCTCGCGCGTCTCACGGCGCGATTCCCCGACGTGCTCGCGGCCGCGTATTCGCCCGACTTCATGCGCGAGTACCACTTCACGGTGAAGCTCACG
>JBIQLU010000015.1:0-34810 GCA_044463985.1 Gemmatimonas aurantiaca
CCATGCCGAAGAAGAGATATCCGCCATCTGCCGACCAGCGCGGCTCCTGATACGCGGCCACTCGCATTCCCGCGGGGAACGACGAATCGACGGAGAAGTCGTACGTGGAAAGCGATGAAGCGCGCGTCCCGGCTCCCTTCCACGCCAGCACGGCGTAGCTGGAATCGGTGAACGCGCTGTCGATGCGATTGCGATAGACCGCCAGATCTCGCGCCCCTTCGCGCCAGACGAGTCCCGTGTAGCGCGCGGAGCCCGCATCCAGAGAAATCACGCGACCGTTCGACGCGTCCAGAAGCTGCACACCGTTCCCGGTTCCACCTTCCACATCGATGATCATGGCCAGAAGCGATCCATCGTCGCTCCAGGCATACTCGCTGACGTTGCCGAAGCTCACGCCCGCTCCGCTGGCGAGATCGCGCACGACGAGATCCGATACGCCCTTCCGTCCATCCCTGGCGGGATAGAGTTGCAGAGCCACGTGCGCGCCATCTTCGCTGAGCGCGAAGGAGCGTACGTCATCGAGCAGCGTGGAGCTGCCGGTCGCGAGTTCCAGGATCCCGAGCTTGTCGTGAATGGAATCGGCCGCACTCCCACCGCCGCGCGCACCGCCGGGGCCACGCCGGCGTAGCGCGAGCTGCCGCATCGAGCGCGTGGTGTCGCCGCGCAATGTGTAGAGAAGCCATCGGCTGTCGCCTGTGAACTCCGCGCCCGCTCCGAGCTGGATGCTCTGCTGCCGCGCGGGATCCGCGACGGGGCCGTAATGGAGCTCCGTGCCGCCGCTCACTCTCGTGAGCTGATACGCGAACCACTTGCCGTCCGGCGAGAGGTCGCTCGACGCGATTGTCTCGAGCCGATCCCACTCGGAAGATGGGAGCACGGGCAGTTGCGCCGCACCGGCAGCGGTGGCCGCGGCGCGCGGCGCCTGTTGCTGTGCCGCGAGCGGAATCGCCAGCACGTAGAGAACCGCCGTCGACAGTCTGCCTGCGCGTGACATGTTGGAGACTCCAGAGTGGGTGGGCCCGCGCGAATCGACGCGCGAATCGACGAGGGATGCGAGGCGTGCCGCCGCGCGCGGACGACGCCCGCGCCTGAGCCACGGCCGTAGCTGCTCAAATTGCGTGGCGTCGATGCTCTTCGCTACCGCCTGAGCGGCAGCGGCGCGGGGCGTCCACGACTCCCGCCACGGGCGCCCTCGCGGCGCCCCGTGAGCCCGGCCTCCTTCGGAGCGGCGATGAGCATGCTTTCTGCAGTCCTCACCGGGAGTCTCCTGCCGCCACGCCGCACTCTCGGGCCGTGCGCGCGCCTCGCTCCCCTCCCAAGGCACTCCCGCCGCAGCCGCTCGCTTCACGGTCGCATCCGATGCCCACCGCGTTCGCAGCCCTCGCCGCCAACTCGATCGCCGCCTCGGCCCTCCAGTCGAGCGGCGCAGCGGTCCGCATCACCATCACCGTCGCCGTCCTCGTCATTCTCGGGGCGCTGGCAGCCGCCGTATTCGCGCGCATCGGTCTGCGCGCCTACGCGGAGGCGGCGAACCGCGAGCGCGAACTGCGCCGCCAGGCGGAGCTCGCGCGCGCCGAGTCCCAGCGCTTCGCGATCGAGCTCCAGGACCACACCGCACAGCTCGAGCGCCAGACGCTCGAGGCTCGCTCACTCGCGGCCGAACTGCGCACCGCGGAAGAGCGGCTCCGCCTCGCGGTGACTTCCGCGGACATCGGCACGTGGGACAGCGACATGAACAATCTCGTGCTCGATCTCTCCGACCGTGCGCGCGCGGTCTTCGGCCTCCCGCCCGATGCCGCCGTCACCTACGACGTGGTGCTCGAGAGGGTGCATCCCGACGACCACACCCTGGTCCGCTCGAAGATCCACTCTGCACTCGACCCACACGGCGACGGTGAGCTGCGCGCGGATTTTCGCGTGCGCTGGCCCGACGGAAGCGAGCGCTGGGTGGATGCACGCGGGCGAGCTTTCTTCGATGGACCCGCCGAGGAGCGACGCGCGGTTCGTTTCACCGGTACGGTCCTCGACATCACGCCGCGTATCAACGCCGAGGAAGCGCTGCGCGACGAGGCGCGTCTGGTCGAGACCATCCAGCGCATCGGAAGCGTGGTCACCGCGGAGCTGGACATCGATCGCCTGATGCAACGCGTCACGGATGAGGCGACCGCATTCACGGGCGCAGAGTTCGGCGCATTCATCTACGAAGTGGCGGACCCCGATGGGAAGCAGCACGTGATGTTCGCGCTCGCGGGGATCCCGCGGCAACGCGGCGCCACATCGGGGGAAGATGCGGAAACGGAGGAGAGCGAACCGCTGTCGCGCGCGCTGTCGCTCACCATCGCTCCGGAGGACGACGCGATCGTGAGGAGCGACGACCTCCCGCGCGACCCACGCTACTCGCATCTGCGCCCCTTCGACGACATCCCGGGCGAACATCCGCCGGTGCGCAGCCACCTCGGCGTCCCCGTCATCTCGCGTACGGGGCGCGTGCTCGGACGGCTTCTCTTCGCCCATTCGCTTCCCGGACTCTTCACCGTCCGCGACGAGCGCGTCGCCACCGGGATCGCGTCTTGGGCATCGGTGGCGATGGACAACGCCTGGCTGTACGAAGAGGAGCGCAGATCGCGCGCGGAGGCACAGTCGGCCAATCGCGTGAAGAGCGAGTTCCTCACGGCGATGAGCCACGAGTTGCGCACTCCGCTGAACGCGATCGCCGGCTACGCCGAGTTGATAGCGCTCGGACTTCGCGGGCCCGTGACTCCCGAGCAGGCCGAAGATCTGGCGCGCATCCAGCACAACCAGCGGCACCTCCTCTCGCTCATCAACGACATACTCAACTTCGCCAGACTCGAGGCGGGGCATCTTCACTTCGATCTGCGCGACGTGCCGGTGGCCGAGCTGCTGTCGCGACTCGGGCCGCTCGTGGAGCCGCTCATACGCGCCCGCTCGCTGGAGTACGATTGCAGGCTCGACGGAATACCGGTTGCCGCGCACGCCGACCCGGACAAGGTCCAGCAGATCCTCATCAACCTTCTCTCCAACGCGATCAAGTTCACGCAGCCCGGCGGAAGGATCGGGATCGACTACGATGCGAGCGACGGCGCCGTGATGATACGCGTGCGCGACACCGGTGCCGGGGTGAGCGCCGACAAGCTGGAGACGATGTTCGAACCGTTCGTGCAGCTCGACCGGCGGCTCACGAGCTCGCACGAAGGTACGGGCCTGGGACTGGCGATCAGCCGGGATCTCGCACGCGGCATGGGCGGCGACCTGGCCGCATCGAGCACCCCGGGCCAGGGCTCGTGCTTCACACTCACGCTTCCCCTGGCCGGGAAGGAGAGCGGCGCCGTCAGGTAGTACGATGTCGCTCGATCCGGCACCGCTCGCGGAATCCCCCTCTCACTCGGCGAAAGCCCGCGTTCGTAGCCCGTACGGTCCTCGCGCCCGAGTGTGGACGTGGCTACATTTTTCGGACACGCACATGTGGGTGCGTGAGGGCCGGTAAACCCTGCACAAGGAATTACGCCATGCTAGCTCGTAGTGTAGCAATCCCCTCTCTATTGGCGCTGCTGGGCGCGCTCGCCTTGCCGACTCCGTCGTTGAGCGCGCAGCAGATGTCCAACCAGTCCGATTACCCGATCGGCTTCGGAGTGTCCGCAGGACTTCTCGTCCCCGTCGGGAGTATCGGGGATGGCGCGAGCACGGGCTGGAACCTGAACGGCTTCGTGGACTGGACGAGCCGCACGCAGCCATTTGGACTCCGCGCGGACCTCTCGTACGGCGCCATGTCCGGGAAGACCATCCAGACGATCGATTTCAGCGATCTGAAGCTGTTTTCCGTCACCGCTGATGGCGTATGGATGATACATCCGGCTCCCGGCTCCGAGTCGCGTACCACGCCCTACATCCTCGCGGGTGTGGGCCTGTATCACGCGAGCCAGTCGTTCGAGAACGCGGGAGCGGGAGAGGACAACGGCTCCACCAACTTCGGCATCAACTTCGGTGGCGGCATCCTCTACAAGCTCACCGGCTTCTCCGCGTTCGGCGAGATTCGCTATCACAACGTCTTCAGCGGTTCCGACGGCGGTAGCGCGAAGTACGTCCCGATCATGGTCGGGCTCCGCTTCGGCGGCGGTCGCTGAGTCGTCGCCTCCGTTCGCCCTCGAGGGCGCCGGCGCTCCTTGCGCCGGCGCCCTTCTTACATCCATCGACTCCCGCGGTCTGCGCTATGCGGCACGTCTCCCGCCCCGCGCGGCAGCTACGCCGCAGCGCACTCACTCACGACAGGAGGAACGGGCCATGGCCGGAAAACTTGATGGAAAGAGGGTGGCGATTCTGGCGACCGACGGCGTCGAGCAGGTCGAACTCGAGCAGCCGCGGCAGGCGCTCGAGAAAGCCGGCGCCGAGACTTCGGTCGTGTCACCCAGGGACACGAGCCTGCATGCGTGGCAGCACGACCGTTGGGGCGAGGAAATTCCGGTCGATGTGCCACTCGCGAGCGCGCGCGCCGACGACTTCGACGCGCTGCTCATTCCCGGAGGCGTGATGAGCCCCGACAGCCTGCGCATGAACGAAGCGGCAGTCGAGTTCGTGCGCTCCTTCTTCGAGGACGGCAAGCCGGTGGCGTCGATCTGCCACGGACCGTGGATGCTGGTCGAGGCCGATGTGGTTCGCGGGCGCGAAGTCACTTCATGGCCGTCGCTCCGCACCGACCTGGAAAATGCCGGAGCGATGTGGGAGGACCGGGAAGTCGCGACGGATCAGGGACTGGTCACGAGCCGCAAGCCGGACGACATCCCTGCGTTCAACGCGAAGATGATCGAAGAGTTCGCCGAGGGCGAACACGAAGGACAGCGAGAGAGCGTGCGACCGCGGACGACCCGCCAGATGCAAACGGACACCCGCCCCGAGGCGCGCCCCTGAGCAGTGTGGCCGGGAGGGCGAGTTCCGAAGCAGGATGTACCTGCAGGAAAAGCGAACGGGCCCGGCCACATGATCGTGGCCGGGCCCGTTCGCTGAACAGCGATCAGGGTCGGTGACTCAGTGCGAGGTCACGCCAGCGGCGCCGGCATCACCACGCGTCTCGATCACGAAGACCACGCGACGGTTCTGCTCCGCACCGTCATCAGAGCCCCAGGCGTTCGGGACCACGAGACGGGTCTTGCCGTAGCCGACCGTCTTGAGCTCGTTGCTCAGGCCCTGCGACGAGAGATAGTCCTTGACGGCCTCGGCGCGGCGGCTCGAGAGGTCGAGGTTGTACTTCACCGAACCGGCGGGATCAGCGAAGCCCTCGACGGTGATGATCGAGCCGGGGTAATACTTCTGCGCGATCTGCGCGAAGCGGTTGAGCACCGGCTCATCTTCGGCGCGAACCGTGGCGTCATCGAACGCGAAGTGGACGGGCATGTCGAACTTCAGCCCCTCTTCCATCGCGGTGATCTTGGCACCGAATTCCGTCCGGAGCCCGTCGAGATCCTGACGCAGCGACGCGATGTCAACGGTCAGAGAGCTGTCCGCAGCCATACGGGCAACGCGCTCGGCTGCGACGCTCGAGTCGGTGTGAGCCCGCTCGGCCGCCAAGCCCTCGCTCAGCGAGTTCCGGACGAACCCCTTGGACGCGCACGCGGCCATCACGGGTGCGACCAGGGCCAGTGCTGCGATGGTCTTGAGGTGTGCTTTCATTGTGTGCTCCGGTATTGACCACTCGAGTGAATTGTGTGCTGGAACGCGATCACTGCTGCCGGCAGTGGCAATGCCAAAAATGTGCCCCTGAAGGATATGTGTGATTCGCGTCACCCTTCGCCGCCCGTCGGCGACTCCGCGACCCCGGCTCTGCCGGTTTCCTCGGTCGCGCGGGCACATTCTGCTTCATCTCGGTCTGCAAGTCTGCGACGAGCGTCACATAGTTTGCTCGAAGGATGGCGAATCCGCAGCGGCCCCATCCGTCTCGCCTGCCGCCAGCACCCGCTCCACGAAGCGGCGCCGGTGATGCACGCAGGCGCCGCGTACGCGCAGCCCGGCCAGATGCGCAGGCGTGCCGTACCCCACGTTGCTCTCCCACGCGTAGTGCGGGTGGCGCACCGCCAGCGAGTGCATGAGCCGATCGCGCGTGACCTTCGCCACGATCGACGCGCACGCGATGCTGAAGCACTTGTCGTCGCCATCCACCACGGCGATGTGGGGAATGCCGAGCGTGCGGATCGGGCGGCCGTCCACCAGGATGTGATCCGGCTGGAAGGGGAGGTGCGCGAGCGCCCTGCGCATGGCCAGCGTCGTGGCGTGGTAGATGTTCAGCCGATCGATCTCGTCGACCGACGCGGCACCCAGACTCACCGCCAGCGCTCGCCCAAGGATGAGCCGGTGGAGTCGGCGGCGTTCGTGAGGGGGGAGGAGCTTCGAGTCATCCACACCGCGGAGCGCGCGAGCGCCGGGGGGCATGATGACGGCACATGCGACGACGGGGCCCGCCAGCGAGCCCCGTCCTACCTCATCCACACCGGCGATCATGGTGGCCGTCCCCTTCTCGCCGGCGCGACAGAGGTCGCGCTCGAGCGAGGTCCAGCGCCTGCGGCGCGGCGAACGAGCGCCGCGCGGCAAGCCAGCCATCGCCGCTACTCGGCGCTCGGCCGAGGAGCGGTCTTGCGCTCGCGAATGCGGGCCGCCTTGCCGCTCACCTCGCGCAGGTAGTACAGCTTGGCGCGCCGAACGCGGCCGCGCCGCACCACGGCGATGTTGCCGATCATGGGGCTGTGGAGGGGGAAGATACGCTCCACGCCGATGCCGCTGGAGATCTTTCTGACCGTGAAGGTCTGGCTCACGCCGCTGCCGCGACGCGCTATGCAGACGCCCTCGAAGGCCTGGAGGCGTTCCTTCTCGCCCTCCTTCACGCGCACGTTGACGCGCACTGTATCGCCGGGGCGGAACGGGGGAATGTCGCCCCGCAGATATTCTTTCTGAGTTTCGATGAAGGGATGCATGGTACGCTCGGGGCGCGGTGTGCCCGTTGGTTAGCCTGTTATCTACAGAACAGGCAACCTAATGGGGGCGACGGCTTTTCACCAGCGCCCCCCAGCTTCCGGCCGCACCCTCAGGGAACGGAGATGGTCTTCTGGATGGTCACCACCTTCCGGTCCTTGACCATGGTCATCCTCACCGTATAGCTCCCCGACTTCTTGTACAGCTTCTCGCCGACGTAGGAGGAGCCCGCCTGGGTCCCGTCTCCGAAGTACCAACTGAAGCCCGACCCGCCGTCCGACGCCAGCCCACGCGCGTCGAACGTGCACACCCGCGAGCCGGAGCACTTGTAGCTCCACGTACCGCTCGACGATGGGCTCGAGGAGGCCGGCGGAGTCGAAGCCTCCGACCCGGTGCTCCCCGACGTTCCCGTGGTGACGCTCTTCGTCACGAGCGAGTAGTTCAGCTTCACATCGTACACGTAGAGCTGGACGGTGTACGTGCCCGCCTTCGCGTACTTCCTGGTCACCTTCTCGCTCCCCGCCTGCGTGCCATCGCCGAACTTCCAGGTACGCGACAGGTATCCCCGGGGTGTCTTCGATGCACTCGCGTCGAACGTGCAACTGTTGCCGCTGCACTTGTACGTGAAGCTCGCCGATGGATCGCTGCTCCCCGAAGGAGTGCTCGGCTCATCCGCCTTCGGAGGAGCGGATGCCGGCTCGTTCGTGCTGCCCGACGCGCTCGCGATGAAGCCGGTGTAGATGATGCGGTTCGGCGAACCGGCTGCGTTCTTGACGTGGCCGTAAGTGGAGTTGGCGAGCAGCGCGTTCTTGACCGTCGAGGGCGAAGCACTCGGATGAACGCTGAGATACAACGCCGCCGCTCCCGCGACGTGCGGTGAAGCCATCGATGTTCCGCCCATGACGCGCGTCGCGTTGTCGCTGGTGTAGAACGCCGACGTGATGCTGTTGCCGGGCGCGAAGATGTCCACGCAGCCACCGTAGTTGGACCACGACGAGCGGCCGTCGTTCGGATCGGTCGACGCCACCGTGATGGCCGACCCCGCGCGAGCAGGCGACTGCTTGCACGCGTCGGTGTTGTCGTTCCCGGCGGAGACTACGTACGTGACGCCGCTCGATACCGACTTGCGGATGACGTCATCGAAGATCGTGTTCGCTACCGAGCCGAGGCTCATGTTGGCGACAGCGGGGAGCTTCCGGTGGCCGGTCACCCAGTCCACGCCGGCTGCGATCCTGGACAGTGTGGAGCTCCCGTTGCAGTCGAGCACTTTCACGGAGTAGATGTTCGCCTTCTTCGCCACGCCGTAGGTGGCTCCGGCGATCGTCCCGGCAACGTGGGTGCCGTGTCCTTCGCAGTCGGCTCCGCTTCCACCGAATGCATCGAAGGCGAAGTGCGCGCGGCCGCCAAACTCCTTGTGCGTGAGGCGCACACCGCCGTCGATCACGTAGACGTTCACGCCGGCGCCCGTCGCGCCGTACGCGTAGCGACCGTCGAGCGGGTAGTCGTGTTCGTCCATCCGGTCGAGCCCCCAGTCGGCGCCGGACTGATATGTCACGGCCTGGGCATTCACGCGAATATCCGGCTCGATGCGCGCCACCTTCGGATTCTGCCGGAGCGCCTGAAGCTGGCTCTCGTCGAGCTTGGCGGCGAATCCCTTGAGTGCGTAGCGGTAGGTTTGCTGCACTGCCGCGCGCCGGTTCCACATGAGCTCTTCGGTGGCGGCGTCCACATCCTTCACTCCATCCTGGAGTAGGACGATGTACTGGCCCGGGATCGTGTCGGCCTGCGCGGCCGATGGTGGCGACTGTCCGTCCGGCGAGGTCAGCGGCGCTGCGGGACCGGCAACATCCTTACATGCCGTGACCGCGAGCGCGCCAAGGGCGATAGCGAAGAGGCGTTTCATCGTGGGACTCCAGACGTGGCTGTCCGCGCGACGGCTCGACTGGCTTGGCGCTCACATGCAGGCGCTTTAGCCTCGTAGCTTTGCGTCGCCGCCTTTCGACGGCTTTGCCCTCGTCACTAGCCGGAGAGGCCTAGCAACCGTGCGAGGTTTGAATTTTCGGACGAATCTGCAGGTGCTTCGCGCTCGGGCCAGGGACACACGGGGGCGCCTGCACCGACCTCCGGTCGGTGCAGGCGAACGTCACGCGACAACGCTACCCTCCGAAGACCGCTGAGTATAGGCGCGAGCACCACCAACTGCCACTTTGACTGTGCGGTCAGTCAGCGAGGCTTGCAGAGCTCGCCATACTCGCCCAACCGCCAGTTTTCCTCCCTTCCCGCTCGTCCCAAGCCCGATTTCGAGCCCCCGTCCACCTCCTCGCACACTCCCGCCTGCCTGTACCTTCCGAGGGCTCACCGCATGACCCCCGAGGCCCCTCCGGGGTAACAGTTAGAGAGAGTTAATGTGATATGTTACATATTGTTACAGGCTGATATGGAGTGGATCTGGCGATGATCGAAGCAGCACCGGAGCGCGCGCGCCCCGCTATTGATTTTTCCTCTGCCGGCGGCGTCGATCGCGCCCGGCTGGAACGAAGCCTCGGCCTCCACGGCGAGAAGGTCGGACATGGACAGTACATCTTCAGCGGCGGCGCCGAGCCGCACTGGGTGGACCTCTACACCGCCGCCTTCCCGCGCTGCGACTGCGCGGACCATCTCTGGCGCGACGCCGTCTGCAAGCACATCCTCGCGGCGCTCATCCGCGAAGGAAACGAGTTCGTACTGACCGAAGTGGGTCGTCTGGTCGCGGCTCTGCGCAGCGCGGCCTGACGTGCCTCGCGGAAGGCCGGCTCACCCGAGCGCGAAGAAGGCCTTCGACGTACCGCGCATGCTCCGGCTCATCGAGGATGCGGTGCGCCCCTACCCCAAGGCCGCGCTCTTCGAGCTCGCCGAGCGCGGTCACACTTCGGTGTTCGAGCAGCTCGTGGCGTGCATCATCTCCATCCGCACGCGTGATGAAGTGATGCTACCCACGGCGCTCGCTCTCTTCGAGAAGGCGCCCGACGCCGCAGCGATCGCGAAGCTGGGCGCCCTCGAGCTCGACGCGCTGATCCACGATTCCGCGTTTCACGAAAGCAAGGCGCGGCAGATTCACGCGATCGCCGTGCGCGCGGTTCAGGAGTACGGCGGCGTGCTCCCCTGCGACGAAGCACTCCTGCGATCCTTTCCGGGCGTGGGGCCCAAGTGCGCCAACCTGGTGCTCGGAATCGCCTGCGGTCGGGCGGCGCTCGGTGTGGACGTACATGTCCACCGCGTCACCAACCGCTGGGGCCTCGTCTCGACGACGTCGCCCGAGCGCACCATGGTGGCGCTCCAGGAAAAGTTGCCACCTCGCTACTTCCTGGACCTCAACCGCCTCCTCGTCCCGTTCGGGAAGCACGTCTGCACCGCGCGACTCCCACACTGCACCACCTGCCCCGTTCTGCAGTACTGCAGACAGGTAGGCGTGACGACGACGCGGTGAGAAGGCGACGAGCAGAAAGCAGTTCACTGCTTTCTGCCTTCTGCTCTCTGCCTTCTGTCAGCGTACCACCACGGTTTTCATGTTCACGAACTCGCGTATTCCTGCTTCACCGAGTTCGCGGCCGTAGCCGGAGCGCTTCACTCCGCCGAAGGGGAGACGCGGGTCGGAGGCGACCATCGCGTTAACGAATACCTGGCCGGCCTCGATCTCGGCGATGAAGCGTTCGCGCTCCACCGTTTCGTTGGTCCAGACGCTGGAGCCGAGTCCGAAGGTGGTGTCGTTGGCGAGCGCGATGGCTTCGTCGATGTCGCGCACGCGAAAGACCGAAGCGACCGGGCCGAAGAGCTCTTCGCGATAGGCCGGCGAGTCGGCCGGTATGTTCGTGAGAACGGTCGGCGCGAAGTAGTTGCCGGGACGATTCAACCGCTTCCCGCCCGTGAGCACGCGAGCGCCCGCTTCCACGCTGTGGCGCACCTGCTCCTCCAGTCCCTCGAGGATGGCGGGCGTCGCCAGTGGGCCGACATCGGTCTTCTCGTCGAGCGGATCGCCCACCTTCAGCGTTTCCATCGAGCGCACGAAGCGCCACTCGAATTCATCGGCGATCTTCTCGTGCACGATGAACCGCTTCGCGGCTATGCACGACTGACCGGAGTTCACGACTCGCGCCTTCACCGCCGTGCTCACGGCGGCCTCGAGATTCGCGCTCGGCATCACTATGAACGGGTCGCTACCTCCGAGCTCGAGGACGCTCTTCTTGATCACCCTCCCCGCGGCCGATGCGACCTCGCTGCCGGCGTGCTCGCTCCCCGTCACGGTCGCCGCCTTCACTCTCGGATCGGCCACCACCTCGCCCACTCGCGACGAGGAAATGAGCAGGGTCTGAAACTCGGCGCCGTCGAAACCAGCCCGCCGCAGCACGTCCTCGATGGCGAGCGCGCACTGCGGGACGTTGGATGCATGCTTGAGAAGACCGACGTTACCCGCCATCAGCGCGGGTGCGGCGAAGCGGAAGACCTGCCAGAAGGGAAAATTCCATGGCATCACCGCGAGCACCGCACCGAGTGGCTGATATACCACGAAGCTCTCGCTCGACTCGGTCTCCACGTCGCGGCGCGCCAGAAATTTCTCGGCGTGCTCCGCGTAGTACCGGCATGCGAGCGCGCACTTCCCGGCCTCTGCCGCGGCGCCGGAGATGGGTTTGCCCATCTCCAGCGTCATCAGTCGCCCGAGCTCCCGCTTCTCGCCCTCGAGTATCGCGGCGGCACGAAGCATCTTCTCCGCCCGTTCGGCGAACGTGGTACGTCGGTGCGCGGCGTACGCGGCAGCGGCTCTCGCGAGCCTCTCTTCCAGCTCTGCGGGCGTGAGCTCCGGGTAGTCGCCGAGCTCTTCGCCGGTTGCGGGATTTACCGATTTCATCGTATGACCATTCGTACGGGGTTGCTGCGCGGCGCGATCGGAACGCGACGGCGCGGCTGCACGCGAGCACCGGCGTGGCTCGTCGAGCTCGCGGGTATCACGGATCCCGAGTTGCAGGAGTCGTTCCCTCTCCATCGATGCGATTCCCGGCCGCATCTCGATGTCCTCCCGCCTCCGACTCTCGCAGTACTGTGAGCCTGCGCCCCTCGCTCGCCCGCCACGCGGCGATGCGCGCATGGTCGCCGGAAAGGAGAACGTCAGGCACCCGGTATCCGCGATACTCGGCGGGGCGGGTGTAGCTCGGCGCGCTCAGCCCGGGGAGCCAGTGCGAATCGGTGCGGGCACTCTCGTGGTCCGACATCGCGCCAGCCAGAAGGCGAACAGTGGCGTCGATTATGACGAGCGCCGCTGCCTCGCCTCCCGACAGCACGAAATCGCCGAGCGATATCTCCTCGGTGGCGAGATGGTCTGCGACGCGCTGGTCCACGTCCTTGTAATGGCCGCACAGGAGCGTGAGTTCCTCCCCCGCTGCGTAGCGCACCGCGTCCGCCTGCTCGAAGCGGCGCCCTCGCGCGGAGAGGAGGACGATCGGTGCGCCGGCGCCCGTCGATTCCACCGCCTCGAAGAACGGAGCCGGCTTCATCACCATCCCCGGTCCGCCGCCGAAGGGGTAGTCGTCCACCGTGCGATGGCGATCGTGCGTGAAGTCGCGCAGATCGATCGTGTCGTAGACCACCGAGCCCGCAGCCGCGGCGCGCGCCGGGATGCTGAGCGCGAGCGGCGCGAAGTACTCCGGGAAGATCGTGACGACATTGATCCGGAGCGTCACTCGAAGAGCCCGGGTGGAGGAGTCGCGGTGATCGTCTTCGCCGCACGATCCACGCTCGCTACGAACGGGTCGTGAAAAGGAAGGAGCACGCTCTGTCGTCCGTCGCCACTCACCTCCAGCGCCAGCCCCTGCGGCAGCTCGACGACGCCGCTCACCACACCGAGCGATGCACCGTCGGGGAGGAGCACGCGCATCCCCGGCAGCTCGTGAACGTAAACCTCATCGTCGGCGGGCGGCGTCAGCTCGGACGCGGGGAGGAGGAGATAGCGTCCGCGCCAGAGATCGGCCGTAGTGCGGTCACCGATCTCGTCGAACGTGACGAGAAGCGAGCGATCGCCCTGCTCGCGCACGCGCTGCACGGTCAGAGTGCGGCCAGAGGGGTCCGGATCACCGTCGACGGTACCGACTGAAACGACACGGCCGGCCGCGAAGACCGCGGCCGGCGTGTCGGTGAACGTTTCCACCGCGAGCTCGCCCTTCAGCCCGTGTGCCTTGCGCAGCCGCCCGACGATCATCAGATCGGGCGGTGTCACCTCAGCCCTCGGCGCTCGACCCGGCTCCGGCCGAATCTGCGTCGGCGGCCTCACTCACCGGGACCGCACTCCCTATGCGCCGGGCGCCCGCGCGCCGTTCCTGGCGCAGCTTCAGTACACCCGCCTTGCGGAGGAGCGAGCGCACCGTGTCGGACGGCTGCGCACCCACGCCCAGCCAGTAGTCGGCGCGTGCACTGTCGACCTGCAGCCCACCCTCGGCCTGCCGGGGGTTGTAGTGTCCGATAGTCTCGATGAAGCGCCCATCTCTGGGGCTGCGTACATCGGCGACCACGATACGATACACCGGAGTCTTCTTCCGCCCGACGCGGCGGAGACGGATTCTCACCATGCTGTAATTCTCCTGGTTCCCCCGAAGGGGTGGTTCAGATCGACCACCGGGCTCCTCGCGCCGTCCGGACTCTCCGGGGCGCACCCGTGCTACAAGATAGCAGGAAGCAGACAGCGGGACGCAGTACCTGCTGCCTGCTGTCTGCTTCCTCCCCCTACCTCATTCCCATCATTCCCAACCCACCTCTCCCGCCGCTTCCCATCCGCTTCATCATCTTCTGCATCTCGCGGAACTGCTGGAGAAGGCGGTTGACCTCGCTCACCGGGCGGCCGCTGCCGCGCGCTATCCGCGCGCGGCGGGTACCGTTGATGATCGACGGCTGCTTCCGCTCTTCCCGCGTCATGGAGAGGACGATCGCCTCGACGTGGCGCATCCGGCGCGGATCGGTGTTGGCCTGCTTGAGCATCTTGCTGTTGACTCCCGGGATCATCTTCAGGAGTCCCTCGAGCGGGCCGAGCTTCTGGATCTGTTTCATCGTGACCAGGAAGTCCTCGAGGTCGAGCCCTTCCTTGCGCACCTTCTTCTCGAGCCGCTTCGACTCCGCCTCGTCGAAGGTCTCCTGCGCCTTCTCCACCAGGGTGACGATGTCGCCCATCTGGAGGATTCGGCCCGCCATGCGCTCGGGGTGGAACTCCTCGAGCGCGTCGATCCGCTCACCGACGCCGATGAACTTGATCGGCTTGCCGGTCACGCCGTGGATGGAGAGAGCGGCGCCGCCGCGCGCATCGCCGTCCATCTTGGTGAGCACCACGCCGGTGATGCCCAGGGCGTCGTTGAAGCCCTTCGCGATGCGCACCGCGTCCTGGCCGGTCATCCCGTCGGCCACGAAAAGGATCTCGTCGGGACGCACGGCTTCCTTCAGCCGCTCGAGCTCCGACATCATCTCCTCGTCGATCTGCAGGCGGCCTGCGGTGTCGATGATCACGACGCGCTCGCGTGCGCGGCGCGCTTCGTCCACGCCGCGCCGTGCGATCTTCACGACGTCGGTGCTGTCGCGATCGAGGTAGAGCGGCACATCCACCTGTTGCGCGAGCGTCTCGAGCTGGTCGATGGCGGCCGGGCGGTAGACGTCGCCCGCCACGAGGCGGACGGTGCGTCCATCGGCCTTGAGCTTGCGAGCGAGCTTCGCGACGGTGGTGGTCTTGCCTGAACCCTGCAGCCCCACCACCATGACGACGGTGGGCGGCACGGTGTTCATCCGCAGCCCTTCGCGCCGCTCGCCGAGCAGGGTGGCGAGCTCGTCGTGGACGATCTTGACGAGTTGCTGTCCCGGAGAGACTGTCCTCAGAGCGGACACGCCGACTGCCCGCTTCTCCACGCGCTCGAGAAACTCGCGTGTGAGCTGGAAGTTGACATCGGCCTCCAGCAGCACGCGACGAATCTCGCGCAGTCCTTCTTTTATGTCGGCTTCCGACAGGACGCCCCTTCCGCGCAGCCGCGTGAAGATGGCGTCGAGTTTCTCACTCAGCTCATCGAACATAGCCGTGTAAGTTAGGTCGTATTAGAATTCGATGGAAGGAGGGGGAGCGAAGGAAGCAGGAAGCAGGAGACAGGAAACAGGGAACCGCACGCCCGTCCCTGGCGTCCCCGCGAAAGCGGGCATGACTATGTATCGTGTGCAGTTCCTGTCTCCTGTCTCCTGTCTCCTGTCTCCTCTTGCCTTCCCCCTCCCCCGCCGTTCTCTGCCCTCTGCTTTCTGCTTCCTGCTTTCTGCCTCGCCCACATGTCCCGCACTCAGCGCAAAGAAGAAATCCTGAAGTCGGAGCTGCCGCCTACGTTGCCGATCATGGCGCTGCGCTCCACCATCGTCTACCCACTCGGCACCATCGCGGTGCAGATGGGGGCGCCGGAGAATCTCGAGCTGATTCGGGCGAACGACGAGCCGGGACTCATCGTCGGCCTCCTCGTGGCGAGCGGTGAGCACGACGAGCCGGTGAACCCCGACTGGCTCGTGGGACGCGTTGGCGTGGCCGCGCGCGTGCACGAGCGCATCAATCTCCCGGGCGACACCATCCAGATCACCCTGCAGGGGCTCCGTCGCATCGTGGTGGAGGAGGTCATCTCGCGCGAGCCGTATCCCATCGCACGCATCCGGCCGGCGAAGGAGAAGGCGCTCGATCCCGTGCGTGGGCAGGAGCTGATGTCGCGGCTGGTATCGGCCGCGGAGTCGCTCGCCGAAATGGTCGATCGCATTCCGGACGAAGTTCCCGAGATCCTCAAGATCAACATGGCCGACCCCGGTCGCTTCGCCGACCTCGCGGCCACGAACATGAACTTCCGGATCGCGGACAAGGACGAAGTCGTGCAGCGCCTCGATATCGAGGAGCGCATCCGCTTCGTGCTCGGCCGCCTCGAGCGCGAGGTGGCGCGCGCGCGCGTGATGGAGGACGTGAAGCGGCAGACCGAGGTGAAGATCGAGCAGCACCAGCGCGAGTTCTATCTGCGCCAGCAGCTTCGTGCGATCCAGGCGGAGCTCGGCGAGACCGACCCCGGCGAAAAGGAAGTCGGTGAACTGCTCCGGCGCATCGACGAGCTCGGCCTCCCTGAAAAGGCGGCGCAGGAGGCGCGGCACGAGACCGAGCGTATGCGGATGCTCTCGCCCGCATCCAGCGAGTATCAGGTAATCCGCACCTATCTCGACTGGCTGCTCGCGCTTCCATGGAACGAGCGCTCCGGCGAGGAGGACATCGCACTCTCCAAGGTGCAGGAAGCGCTCGACGCCCGGCATTACGGACTCAAGGAAGCGAAGGAGCGGATCCTCGAGTATCTCGCGGTGCGCAAACTGCGCGGCGGCGATCCGCACGGCCCGATCCTCTGCTTCGTGGGTCCTCCGGGGACGGGCAAGACGTCGCTCGGTGAAGCGATTTCCGAATCGATCGGACGTGCCTTCTACCGCATCTCGGTCGGCGGCGTGCGCGACGAGGCGGAGATCCGCGGCCACCGCCGCACGTACGTGGGGGCGATGCCCGGACTCGTGATCCAGTCGCTGCGGCGCGTGGGCGTGCGCGACCCGGTGCTCATGATCGACGAGATCGACAAGATGACTTCGGGCGGGATGTCGGGCGATCCGACCGCGGCGATGCTCGAGGTGCTCGACCCTTCGCAGAACAACTCGTTCGTCGACCACTACGTAAACCTTCCCTTCGATCTCTCGTCGGTGCTCTTCATCTGCACCGCGAACAATCTCTTCGACATCCCCGCGCCGCTGCGCGACAGGATGGAAGTCATCCGCATCGCCGGCTACACGATCGAGGAGAAGGTCGAGATCGCGTGGCGCTACCTCCTTCCCAAGCTGCTCGAGGAGCACGGCCTCAACGACAAGGACCTGCAGTTCACGGACGAGATCCTCGGCTTCGTGTCGAGCGGCTACTCGCGCGAGGCGGGCCTCCGCGGCTTCTCGCGCAACCTCGCTGCGGTCATGCGCAAGCGGGCGTTCAGGAAGGCCGAAGGCGAGGAGGGCGCGCAGGTGGTGGACCAGGCGCTCGTGGAGGAAATTCTCGGAGCGCCGCGTTTCGCGATGGAGGCAGCGGAGAAGGAGCCGGAGATCGGCACCGTCACCGGCCTCGCGTGGACCGCCACCGGCGGCGACATCATGGTGATCGAGGCGCTGAAGATGCCGGGCACCGGGCGGCTGATCGTCACCGGCCAGCTCGGCGACGTGATGCGCGAATCGGTGGACGCCGCGTACAGCTACGTGCGCTCGCGAGCGCGTCAGCTCGACATCGACGAGCGGATGTTCCGCGACTTCGATCTGCACATCCACCTCCCCGCGGGCGCGATTCCGAAGGATGGGCCGAGTGCCGGGATCACGATCACGCTCGCCATAGCGAGCGCGCTCAGCGATCGTCCCGTGCGACGCGATGTCGCCATGACCGGCGAGGTGACGCTGCGCGGAAAGGTGCTCGAGATAGGCGGTGTGAAGGAGAAGGTGATGTCCGCCTACCGCTCGGGGCTTCGCGAGGTGATCCTCCCGAAGAGCAACGAGAAGGATCTCCGCGACCTCCCCAACGAAGTGCGCGAGGGGATGGCGTTCACCTTCGTGCAGGCGATGGACGAAGTCCTTCGACTCGCGCTGCTCCCGCCGCCGCCTCACCCGCTTGCCGACCACGCTCCGCCGCGCGACGAACGCGACGAGCGCGACGAGCGCGACGTCGAGCCGCTGGGAGTCGAGGCGACAGGGTCGGCTCCCTGATGTGAAACGAGGACGGTGCTGGTGCACCGTCCTCGTTTCACATCAGGGAGCGGGCGCCCGGCTCACTCCTCGGTTTCCAGCGTCGTCCCCTTCATGTCGTAGCTGTCGCCCTTCGGCAGGTCGGTGTAGAGCACGACGTTCCGGCCATCCAGCTCGCCACCCCAGATAGTGATGGTGCGACCAGCTATCGAGTACGCCCTCCCCGCTCCGGTGCTGTTCGGCGAAGCGGAGGGGAAACGCCGCTTCATCACGTCGTCGAGGTCGCTGCCGAACTCCGCCGCGTCGATGTTCGAGTCCCACACGGTGAGCCACGCGATCCCGTCGCCGCGTGAGCTGCGGATCACCTGGTAGCGATCACCGTCCCATCCAGCGGCACCGCGCACGGCATCGTTCTGATCCTGCAGGTGCTGGAACAGGAAGAGGCGCGTCTCGAACTCGCCCATATTATCCGAGTAGAGCAGCTTGCCGCTCCGCGGCTCCGGGAGCGTGACCCGCGTTGGCGCGTCACGCTTCGCTCCGAAGTACGCGCCCTCGTGCAGAATCTGTTCGGTGGACGTCGGCATGTTCGCGCCGAACGGCTGCTCTCCCTTGCGCTCTGCCTCGAAGCGGCGGATGAACTCGGCGCCGCTCAGGTACGGGAAGAGCAGCGTTTCCTGCAGCGCGAGCGGCGCCGAATTGAAGATCGGCATGCTCGCCTGCTGCTGGCGGATCATCTCGCGCACGCGATCCCAGCCGCCGGGGAAGAATGCGCCCGGGCCGAGCGCCGCCTTGAGTGGTACGAGCATCGCCTGACCCTCGAACACCGCCTGCGCGGCCATCGATCGATCGTTGTCGCCCTTCGCGTCCTGGATCGAATCGAGATTCGCGTACTGATCCTGAAGCGCGTGCACCAGCTCGTGCGACACCACGAAGCCAACCTGCTCGGGAGGCGCGCCGTCGACGATGTAGAGCACCTTCGTCTTCGGGTCGTAGAAGCCGGCCACCTGCTCCGTGAGCAGGTCGAGCATGAACTTGCGCAGATCCATGCTGTCCGGGATCAGGCCCAGTCGGCTGTACATGATCTGCTGCCCTTCGATCTCCTCGTCGGTGACCTCGTCGGCGAAGCGCTGCTCGAGGAACGCGCGCACCTGCTCCTTCGTGCGCGTCTCCACCCTGGGCGGCGTCTTGAAGCTGAGGCCCGTGCCCTTCTCGATCGAAGGGATGGCCTGCGCGACCTGCTTCGCGTAAGGGCCGCTCTCCTGACTCTTCCCATCTCCGCGCGCGCACGCCGCGATGAGCGCCAGAAGCAGCAGCGTGGGTGCAGTGCGAACTTTCACTTTTCAGACACTCCAGTGAACGTGCTGGCCGGTCGACACGGCCACGACGCGCGCCACGTCGTGGCCGCGCACTACCAATCCCTCTTCGATCAGTCGCCGCCGCAACTCGGTTTCCACCGCGGCGAGCTGTTCGCGCTTGTTCGCTGGCCGCGCCGCCCTCTGCTCTTCCGGCGGGCGCGCGGAATCGCGCGCCGGCCCCGCACTCTCGCTTGCGCCGCTGCGTGCGGAGTCTCCGGCCGCAGATGTGCGCCCGCCCTCCGCCGGTCGAGCGAAGCTGCCGGAAAGCGCCTCCTCGAGCTGCACTCCGAACCGCTCGAGCGCCGCCAGCCCATCGCGCGCCATACGGCCGAGCGGGTCGTCGGAGTCGTCGGCAGCACTCGCGCCGGCAGGAGCAGATGACGAGGAGCCGGAACCGGCGGTCGTGAACGAAGCCTCCGGCTCCTCGAAGATCGCTCGCGCGTGTTCGGCAGCGTTCAGGAGGGAGCGCCGCTCGAGTATCAGTTTCTCCAGCTCACTGGAGCAGGTAGCCGTAGCCTGCGTGTGGGCGCACGCCTCGTCGAGCACGTCGATCGCGCGGTCGGGGCGCACGCGATCAGTCACGTAGCGATCGGTGAGCTCCACGCTGGCGAGCACGGCCTCCTCGGATATGGCCACCGAGTGATGCCGCTCGAGCCGCTCCAGCCGCGCCCGGAGGATCTCCAGCGTCTCCTCCGCGCTCAATTCGCGTACGGTTATCGGCTGGAAGCGGCGTTCGAGCGCCGGATCGCCTCGCACCCACCGATCGTATTCCTCGCCAGTCGTGGCGCCGATGACCCTGAAGTCCCCGCGCACGAGCGCGGGCTTGAGCATGTTGGCCGCGTCCATCGCCACGCCTATCGCGGTTCCCTGCCCTATGAGATTGTGGAGCTCGTCCACGAAGAGGATCACGTTCGGGTCGGCAGACGCGGCGGCGACCACCGCGCGCAGCCGCTCCTCGTACTGCCCGCGGAACATCGTGCCCGCGAGCAGCGACACGTGGTCGAGGGCGAGCACGCGCGCATCGCGCAACGCGAGCGGGACCGCTCCATCGGCAATGCGCTGGGCGAGTCCCTCGGCGATCGCGGTCTTGCCCACACCGGCGGCCCCCACGAGCGCAGGATTGTTCTTCGCCTGGCGGAGGAGGATGTCCACCGCGCGTGAGATCTCGACGTCGCGGCAGCGCACGGGCTCGAGCTTGCCGGCGCGCGCGAGCGCGGTGAGGTCGCGCGTGACCTGCTGCAGTGTGGCTTCCTCGGAACGGAGCATGTCGCCGAACATCATAATCCACTCAGCCTTCTATACCAGTCCAGCAGGGCATCTCCCCAGAGGAGAGCCACCATCGCGGCGGGTGCGAGGAACACGCCAAAAGGCACGAGCGGCGGCTCGAACTCCTTGCCCGCGCGCCGGCTCCGCAGCCACGCCACAGGAAAGACTACCACCAGGAACGTGACCGCGCCCAGCGCCGCGCCGATGAAGATGGTCATCAATCCGCGCGCCACCCCGACGTGCGCACCCACCATGGCCATCAACGTGACATCGCCGAAGCCCATCGCCTCCTTCTTCAGGAACATCTCGCCGAGCCAGCCGGCGATCGCGATGGCGCCCGCGGCGGCGCACGCTCCCGTCAGTGAATCATACAGCGAGGCGAAGGGGGAAGTTTCACGCACGAACACGCCGGCGAACGCCATCACGATCGCCCACACCAGGCCGAACGCCGTGAAGCCATCGGGTATCACGTACTCCATGGCGTCCGTCAGCACCACTCCGAAGAGGATGGTTCCGAACACCGCCACGCGGAGGGCGGTGAGTCCCGGGCCGTAGGCCATCACCGCTCCGAGCCAGCCAAGGGCAACGGCCAGCTCGACGAGCGGATACATGACCGATATGGGCTGGCCGCATCCACGACAACGGGCGCGGAGTGCGATCCAGCTCAGCATGGGAATGTTCTCGTACCACGCGATCTCGTGAGCGCAGTTCGGGCAGCGCGAACGTGGCGCGACCACCGACAGCTCCTTCGGCCAGCGCGAAACGCAGACGTTGAGGAAGGAACCGATCACGGCGCCGGTGACGAACGCGATCACGCGCATCACCGTCGGGTCGATCGCGTAGAGAGGAGACATCAGCTCTGGAAGTGGTGTAGTAGGATGCCCGCAGCGACGGCGACGTTGAGCGACTCCACCGCGGGATCGATGCGGATGGCCACCGATCGCTCCACGCGCTGCAGAGCGTCCGGGGAAAGTCCGGCGCCCTCGTTGCCGACGACGATCGCCAGGCGGCGAACGCGCGCGCGATCGATGGACTCGAGCGCGACGCCGCCAGCAGCGGCGCCCCAGAGCGGGATCGCGCCGGCTGCGAGGAACGCGTCGAGCTCGGTCCAGGCGAGAGTCGCGGTGGGATGGCTGAAGAGGGCGCCCATCGAACTACGGACGACCTTCCCGTTCCAGAAGTCAACGGTGCCCGGCATGGCCACCGTCGCGGCCACGCCGAAGGCGGCAGCGGTGCGCACCAGCGTCCCGACATTCCCCGGATCCTGGACCCCGTCGAGCACGAGGATTCGTGCGCGGTCGCCGAGCGTGAGCGAGGCGGGATCGTGCTCGGGGATGCGGGCCACGGCGAGAACGCCCTGCGGCGACTCCGTGGCCGCCGCGTCCTCGAGCTCCCTGTCGCTCACCTCGAGCGTCGGAACGCCGGTCGTCTCGATGGCAGTGCGAAGCGCGACTCCGCGCTCGTGCGCGGCGAGCGAAGGAGCGACGATGACACCGCGTATCGCGAGGCGGGAGCGAAGCAGTTCCTCGACGCTGCGCACGCCTTCGACCACGAAATCGCGACGCCGTTCGCGCGAGCGGCGTCGCCGGAGATCGCGGGCGGTTGCAAGCAGTTTCACGTCACCATGGCCGGCAGGGGATATGGGAGTACGACGCGCGGTGTCACGAGAGAGGGGGGCATGGTACGACCTGGCGCACGGTGAAGCTAACGGCGAAGGAGCGGGCGCTGCCACCGTCGCCGCGGATGGCCTCGCGGGGAGGCTTCGACGATCGCCGTGATTGTGCCGTACCGCGCGGTTGGATACTATATCCGAACACGTCGACAATCACCCGAGCCCGATGGAGCAAGTCATGCTTCGCCCCGCCGCCGCACTCGCGCTGGCCGTCACCTGCGCACTCCCACTCGCCGCGCAGCAGCCCCGTACCTTCTCGCGCGCCGACACGCTCCGCGGCTCCTTCACCACTCCGGGACGCGTCTGGTGGGACGTCTCCTTCTACGACCTGCACGTGAAGGTCGATCCCTCCGACAGCAGCATCGCCGGCTACAACGCCATAAGCTACCGGGTGCTGCAGCCGGGTCGCCTCATGCAGATCGATCTCATGCAGCCGCTCGTGATCGACAGCATCGTCTCCGAGGACGGCCCACTCCCCTTCGAGCGCGATAGCAACGCCTTCTTTGCCACGTTCGCCGAGCCGCGCCCCGCAGGCGCCGTCGAAACGGTGAAAGTCTATTACCACGGCCGTCCGCAGATCGCCGTCCGGCCGCCGTGGCAGGGTGGATTCACCTGGACCACCGACTCGCTCGGCCGGCCATGGGTCGTGACCACCGACCAGGGAATGGGCGCCAGCGTCTGGTGGCCGAACAAGGACACGCAAGCCGACGAACCGGACAGCCAGCGCGTGGCGCTCACCGTGCCCGATCCCCTCATCCAGGTCGGCAACGGCCGCCTCACCAGGAAGACCGCGAACTCCGACGGTACCACCACCTATCAGTGGTCGGTGAAGAACCCGATCAACAACTACGCGATCGCGGTGGCTGCTGGCAACTACGCCCACTACTCCGACACGCTGCAGGGCGAGGCGGGCAAGTTGTCGCTCGACTTCTGGCCGCTCGACTACCACCTCGACGCTGCACACCGCCAGTTCCCGCAGGCCATCTCGATGCTGAAATGCTTCGAGCACTGGTTCGGCCCGTACCCATGGTACGAGGACGGCTACAAGCTCATCGAGGTGCCCAACACCGGGATGGAACACCAGAGCGCGGTGAGCTACGGCAACCACTACGCGAACGGCTACCGCGGGCGAGACGGCTCGGGAACCGGACTCGGGATGAAGTGGGACTTCATCATCGTCCACGAGAGCGCCCACGAGTGGTTCGGCAACAACATCACCGCGAAGGACAACGCGGACATGTGGGTGCACGAGAGCTTCGCCAACTACGCTGAAGGTCTCTACACCGAGTGCCTCTTCGGCAAGGAGGCCGGCGCCAGATACACCGTGGGAGTGCGCCGCGGAATCCGCAACGACCGCCCGATCATTCCGCCGTACAATGTGAACTCCCAGGGTTCCGGCGACATGTACCCGAAGGGCGGCAACATGCTGCACACCATTCGCCAGATCATCGACAATGATGAAAAGTGGCGCTCGATTCTGCGCGGGTTGAACTCGCACTTCCGCCATCAGACGGTGATGGGCTGGCAGGTGGAGGACTACATCAGCGAGCACGCCGGGATCGATCTGAGCAAGGTCTTCCAGCAGTACCTCACCACCACGAAGATCCCGGTCTTCGAGTACCGCATCTCCGGGAACCAGCTCTCCTACCGCTGGACGGACGTGGTGCCCGGTTTCGACATGCCGCTGCGCGTGAAACTCGGCGGGTCGGGCTACACCACGCTTCACCCCACCGAGAGCTGGCAGACCGCCCCGTCGAAGCTCGCAAAGCCTTCCGACTTCGCGGTGGACGTGAACTTCTACGTGATCCCGCGCGACGTCGGGAGCTGACCGGCGAGGCAGGCATGCTGGAATGGAGTGCCCGGCGGCCCGGCTGCCGGGCATTCTCCATCCGGGTGGCCCCCGTCGCACTCCCCGTTCCATCTCTTATCATTCCCGCATGCAGATTGCACTCACGATCGCCGGTTCCGACTCCGGAGGCGGAGCGGGTATTCAGGCGGACCTGAAGACCTTCCACCGCTTCGGCGTGTTCGGCACGAGCGTGATCACCGCGATCACCGCTCAGAACACCCTGGGCGTGACGAACTGGATGGCCGTGTCGCTGGAGCTGATCACTCAGCAGATCGACGCCGTCGCCGGAGACCTGCGACCGGCAGCCATCAAGAGCGGGATGCTCGCCGATGCCGATGTCGTACGCACCGTGCGCGACGGGATCGTCAGGCACTCGCTCGCGCCGTACGTGCTCGATCCCGTGATGGTCGCGACTTCCGGCGATCCGCTCCTGGCACCGGACGCCGTACGCGCCATCTCCAGGGAGCTGCTCCCCCTCGCGGAGCTCGTGACGCCCAATCTCGACGAGGCGCGCATCCTCACGGGCATCGACGTGAACGATGTCGACGAGATGAGCGAGGCCGCGCGGATCCTGGTGCGGCAGGGAGCGCAGGCCGCTCTCGTGAAGGGCGGCCATCTCTCCGGAGATGAGGCGATCGACGTTCTCGCGATCCGGGATGATCTGCACGTCTTCCGTCATCCACGCATCGACACTCGTCACACCCACGGCACCGGGTGCACGCTCTCATCCGCGATCACGGCGCACCTGGCGCTCGGTCACTCGCTCCTGGAATCGGTGCAGCTATCGCTCGACTTCGTGCACCGCGCCATCGCGGCGGCTCCCGGGTTGGGCTCCGGGAACGGTCCGCTGAACCACTTCGCCTAGAGTCGTTTCCCGCTCTATCGCGCCGAAGCGAGCGACTTCACGGTTTCACGAAGGATCTTCCCGATTCCCTCCGCTGCGCGCACGCCTGCCTGCAACACCTCCGCATGATCGAGCGGAACGCCCGTGATCCCGGCGGCCGCGTTCGCGATGCAGCTCAGCCCTCCGACGCGCACGCCGAGCGCACGTGCCGTGATCACTTCCTGAATGATCGACATCGCCACGGCGTCGGCTCCCATCCGCTCGAGCATGCGTATCTCGCTCGGCGTCTCGTACGACGGACCCACTACACCCGCATACACGCCCTCGACCACGGAAACGCGAGCCGCCCGCGCGCTGCTGACCAGCAGCCGCGCCAACCCGGGGTCGTAAGCGTCCACCATCTCCGGCGTGCGCGGTTCACCGTCGCGCTCCCGACCCACGAGCGGCGATCGCTGCGCGAAGGCGATCTGATCGCGGATGACCATGATGTCGCCCGGACGGAACGTGCGTCTGATTCCACCCGCGGCGTTGGTGACCAGGAGTGTGCGCGCACCGAGTGCGTGCGCCAGCCGCACGGGGAAGGCGACATCGGCGGCGGCGTACCCTTCGTAAGCGTGCAGCCGCCCCGCAAAGAGAAGGAGCTGTGCGCCATCCCACGAACCGCTGACCAGTTCCCCGCGATGCCCCGCGACAGTAGTAGATGGGAAGCGCGGGATGCCGGAATACGGAATCCGGCGCGCATCGGACAGCGTATCGGCGACGCCGCCGAGTCCCGAACCGAGCACGATCGCGGCGATCGGAGTGGGGAGTTCGCCGAGTGTGGCTCGCACCGCTCTCGCGGCCTCGCCGAAGGCATCGGAGGAGATCTGGATCACGTGGCGTTCACCAGCGCGTCGATCTCGCGACGCGCGTCCTGCATGATGGTCCGTCGCACTTCCCACGGCAGAAATGCGGTGGCGAACGACTCGATCGCAATCTCGCCCAGCTCGCGCAGCGTGAAGCCGAGCTCCCTGGCGGCGTGGAGATATTCGTCGGTGAGCGTGGTGCCGCTGATGAGCCGGTTGTCGGTGTTGAGCGTGACGCTCATGCCGCGATCGAAGTACGAGCGCAGCGGGTGCTCGGAATAGCTTGGCGCAACGCGCGTCTGAACGTTGCTGGTGAGACAGATCTCCAGCGTGATGCGCCGGTCGTTGACGTAGCTCGCGAGTCGTTCATCCTCGTACAGCCTGGTACCGTGGCCGATGCGATCGGCCGAGAGGTCGAAGACGGCTTGTCTGATCGACTTGAAGCCGAACGCCTCGCCAGCGTGCACGGTGACGGCGAGGCCGCCGCGCCGCGCCACATCGAACGCCGACGCGTGCGCCGCCGCCGGGTTCCCATGTTCGCCACCGGCGAGATCGAATCCCACGACGCCTCTTCCGCGATAAGCCACCGCGAGCTCCGCCAGCTCGCGCGAGAGCGCGGGCGGCATGCTGCGGAGCGCGCAGACTATCACACGAGCGATGGTTCCGCTGAGGCGCTCGCCCTCCGCACTGCCGTCCAGCACCGCGTCCATGACTTCGGTCAGCGAAAGCGAGCCGCGCACGTTGAGCGCCGGACAGAAGCGGATTTCGATGTAGCGCACACCGTCCGCCGCTGCATCTTCTACCAGCTCACGGGCGACGCGGCTCAGCGCACTGGTCGTCTGCAATACCGAAAGCGTGACTTCGAAGCGGCCGAGGTACTGGTCGAGATCGCGCACGTCCCGCGCCGCCATCACACTCTCCAGAAGCTCTGGCGTGGCAGCCGGCATCGCCTGCCCGTACTCGCGACCGAGCTCCAGCAGCGTACTCGCGCGGATCGAGCCATCCAGATGACAGTGCAGCTCGGCTTTCGGCAGCGCCCGAATCACCTCTCGGGTGGGCGCCGGCATCACCTTCCTCCCACGGCGTCGAAACGCCGCTCCTCCGGCGCCTGCACGGGTTGCGGCCGCGACCCCAGGTACGCGACGAGCGCGTCGAGGTCCGTCGGGCCGAGCTGCTCGCTGTGCGTGGCGCCGCGCACGAGGATACGCCCCTCGCTCCCCGTGGCCATGTATTCGTTCAGAACTACGCGGTAGCTCGCGTCGTCGCGTAGCGGCGCGTCGTCGGACAGAGTCGCGGTGAGGATGCGACTCCCCGCCCGCCGCGTCGGGTCGTAGCGTATCACGACGCCGCTCACGTGGGTTCGCAGCTCGGTTCCTCGAACGAGCTGCTCCAGGTACGCCCGAAGGCTCGCGCCGCTCACGTCCATGCGTCGAAGCGGGTTCCCGAACGGCTGTACCTCGAACAGTTCGCCATACGTGACAGTGCCGGCCGGCAGGCCGGTGCGGATTCCGCCATCGTTGACCATCGCGACATCGGCCTGTCCGGCCCAGCGCTGCGCGTCGGCGATCAGATTGCCGAGCGGGTATTCGTCGCCGCTTCGCGACAGCGAAGTGGCCAGCCGCGCGATGGGACGATTCACCAGCTTCGCAACCCGATCGTCCGCGCGCCGTATGATCGCTTCGATGTCGGACGACGGCCGCGCGTCGGTCCGAACGTGGTACACGTGCTCCGCCACGAGCTCCGTGCTTCCCTTCGCATCCGTTGCCGGCGCCAGGTCCACCACGGCCACTGCACGGCCGCTCGACTGCGCCTGTACCACCGGGATGCCGTTCACCGTGTAGTCGACCACCGTATGCGTATGCCCCGAGACGATCACATCCACTCGTTCACGCAACGCCTGAGCGAACGACACCACATCGCCATCACACGCTTCTCGTCCATCGCGCTTGCAGAACGCTCCGCTGTGAGCCAGTACGACCACGACGCCGACTCCCTCCGCGCGCAGTTTGCGCGTGAGCGAATCCACTATCGGTGCCGGCTTCGCGAATCGCAGCGTCGCCACGTTGGCGGCGAGCGTGCTGCCGTATGTCTCCGGTCCGATCACGCCGACGATCCCAATCCGAAAGGGACCGCGCTGCACTATGGTATCGTCGGGGATCCACTGCACGTCACGGCCGTTGCGATACTGCACGTTCGCTCCGAGCATCGCGAAGCGCGCGTCGGCCATCCGGGCACGCAGCGTGTCGAGCCCCCAGTCGAACTCGTGATTCCCCACTGCGGCGGCGGCATAGCCGAGCGCGTCGTACAGCTCCACGACCGGCCGTCCATGCGCCAGGTTGGACACGGCGGTCCCCTGGAACATGTCGCCCGCATCCACGAGCAGAGTCACGCACGATCCCTGGCACTCGCGCTCGGCGCGCTGTATGGAAGCCGCCATCGCCGCGGCGCCGCCGACCGGGTTCCCCCGCGTCGTCCGCGCCGGATCGATGGCGCCATGAAGATCGTTGGTGGCGATGATGCGGAGGCGCGCAGCGCCGTCGCCGCCGGCATAGTGACCTCCGCCCACGTCTTCGGCATCCGGGCGCGCATACGAGCCGGCGTCCCTCGAGTCGGCGCGCGCATCGCCATGCACATCGCGGAGAAGAGCGAAGGCCAGGACACCCGCTATCAACAGGAAGCCTGCGGCGCGTATCATGGGCACAAGCTACCCACAGGGCGTTCGAGGTGCGAGCCCGCAGCGTGCCACTTCTCAGCGGCGGAACGGCGAGTAAGCTTTCTGGCATGGCGAGCGCCGAACACATCCTGGTCGTCGACGACGAGGCGGACATCGTGGCGCTGGTGGCGTACCACCTGGCGCGCGCCGGCTATCGGGTAACGACGGCATCGTCCGGCACCGAAGCGCTCTCGCTCGCACGCAGCGACCGGCCATCGCTCATCGTGCTCGACCTCATGCTCCCCGGCATATCGGGATACGAGGTGCTCGAGAGACTGCGCGCCGACGACAATACTCGACAGGTGGCCGTGTTGATGCTGACCGCGCGGCGCGACGAGCAGGATCGGATTCGCGGACTCACGCTCGGCGCTGACGACTACCTCACCAAGCCGTTCAGCCCGCACGAGCTCGTGCTGCGAGTGGGCGCGATCCTCCGCAGGACGGCCGGCGCCGGCGACCGGCAGAGCGATCTCCTTACGGTCGGTCCGATAACCATCGACCGGGCCGCGCACAGCGTTCAGGTGGAAGGACAGGAAGTCGAGCTCACGCCCACCGAGTACAGGCTCCTTCTCCTTCTCGCCGAGCGCAGGGGACGCGTGCAGGAGCGCGCACGACTCCTGGAGAGCGTCTGGGATGCGGCTCCCGACGTCCAGACCCGCACCGTCGACATGCACGTCCAGCGTCTGCGGGCGAAACTGGGCGATGCCGGAGAGCTGATCGAGACGGTACGCGGGTTCGGCTACAGACTCCGGCAGCCGCGGAACGAGTCGTCTTGAGGCTGGCGCAGCGCATCTATCTCGGCCTGGTGCTCGTGATCGCCGTGCTGGTACTCGTGCTGGCGGCGCTCAGCAGCATGCGGCTGAAGCACGCGCTCGAGCAGTCCGAGATACGACGCCTCACGCGCGAGGCGAGCTTCGTCGCCGCGGAGTGGACCGCTGCGGCCGACGCCGACGCGCTCGCGAACGCGGCCGGTGCCGCACTCGACCGGCGCGTCACGCTCATCGATTCCACGGGGCGGGTGATCGGTGATTCCGAGTTCGACGGGCCGGCGCTCGCGCTCCTCGAGAATCATTCCGCTCGACCGGAGGTCGCTGCCGCGGAGAGCGGTGACACCGGTGTGACGCAACGTTCGAGCGTGTCGCGCGGCGACGCCGAGATCTACGTGGCGGTACCCGGTCCGCACGGCGGTGCCGCGCGCGTCTCGATGAGCACGGTGCAGCTCGCGACGCTGGTGCGCAGTGCGCGACGGGACGTCCTCCTCTCCGGCGCGATCGCGCTCGCCATCGCTCTCATCGTCGCTACAGTTATCGCGCGGCACGTGACGCGCCCGATCGTGGAGCTGCGCGATGTCGCGCGCGCCGTCGCGGGCGGCGACCTCTCGCGCCGCCCCGTGCTCGCCGCGGGAGGAGAGGTGGGCGAGTTGGCGAGCGCCGTGCGCGACATGGCCGACCAGCTCTCCGGCCGCCTGATGGCGCTCGAGGAGGAGGAAGGGCTGCTGTTGGCGGCACTCGAGTCGCTGCACGAGGGCGTGGTCGCCGTGGATGCACAGCGGCAGGTCGTGCGTCTCAACGAGAGCGCGCGTGACATGCTCGGGCTCCGCTCGCCCACTCCTTTCGCGGCGACGATGCTTCCGCACGACACGGCGCTCCACGATGTCCTGGAGAGTGCGCTGGCCGGAGTCGCGCCCGTTCCCATCGAGGTGGCGCTGGGCGGCCGCATCCTGGCGATCACAGCGCGCCCGCTGCGCGGCGGCGGCGCGCTCGTCGCCATGCTCGATCTCACGGCGCGCCGCCGTCTCGAAGCGGTGCGCCGCGATTTCGTCGCCAACGTGTCGCACGAGCTGCGCACTCCGCTCACGGTGATCGGCGGCTTCGCGGAAACGCTGGTGACGGACGATGTTCCCCCGCCGCAGCGCATCCAGTTCGCCGAGGCGATACGCACGAACGCGGAGCGGATGCGCAGCATCGTGGACGACCTTCTCGACCTCTCTCGCATAGAGTCGGGCGGGTGGAGACCGATGCCCGAAGCCGTCGAAGTCAGGACGGTGGCCGACGAGGTGATCGACTCGGCGCGCCGCGACCCGCGCGCCGAAGGCAAGTCGTTCGTGCTCGACATCGATCCCTCTGCGACCACGATCGACGCCGACCGGACAGCGGTGCAGCAGATCCTCGTGAATCTGGTGAGCAACGCGGTGCGCCACACGCCCGCCGGCGGCACGATAACGCTGTTCACGCGGACCGAGCCCGATGCGATCGCGCTGGGCGTGAACGACACCGGGAGCGGCATCGGGGCCGAGCATCTTCCACGCATCTTCGAGCGTTTCTACCGCGTGGATACTGCGCGCTCCAGGGAGGGCGGCGGCACCGGCCTCGGACTCTCGATCGTGCGGCATCTGGTGGAGGCGCACGGCGGACGGGTTACCGCCGAGAGCGAGCTGGGTGCGGGCACCACGATCGTCGCCCACTTTCCCGCACCGGTTCGAAGCCGCCCGTCGATGGGAGCGCCGGCCGCCCCGGGGTGAATCGGCGGCGACGTTACACGATCGTTACCGGGCCCTCGGCCGGTGCGTGACACGTGACGGTCATCCTTGTCTTCGAGAATGAAAAGGAGACAGCGATGATCATGCACGAACGACGAATTTTCGACCACCCGCCATCGCGGGTTCAGACCGATGCACAGCGCCACACGCTCGAGGCGCACCCCGGCGCGGCTACACTGTACCTCAATGGGCGGGTTTCCGTTCCCGCATTCCTCGGTGCGATGCGTCTGGCGGATGAACTTCCGGGCGACGCGTGGGTCCTGCGTGTGGACCTCACCGGCGCCGAGCCGCTCGACGAAGGAACATTGCGAGTGCTCTGGCACTCGCTCCGCAGGTGGCGCGAGCGGCGGAGCGGCGCCACGCTGGTCACCGCGCCCCCGCACGTCGATCCCGTCGTTACAGAAGCGTTACAGACTCCGTGCAGGACCATGACGCGCCGTGCCCACCTTGCGCGCATGCTCACACCACGGAGATGACAATGCAACACCGCATTCGCGACATCGCGACCGCGGTTCTCACGATCGGCATCGGACTCGCGTGCGCCGGAGGACAGGACCTGAACGGCGCCGGCGCGACCTTTCCCTACCCGATCTACAGCAAGTGGTTTTCCGACTATGCCCGCGAGACTGGCGTGCGCATCAACTACCAGTCCATCGGATCGGGCGGCGGGATTCGCCAGCTCACCGAGGGAACGGTGGACTTCGGCGCGTCCGACGCACCCATGACCGACGCGGAGCTGGCGAGAGTGAAGTCGCCGGTGCTGCACTTCCCCACGGTGCTCGGCGCCGTCGTGGTCACGTACAATCTGCCTGGCCTCACGAGCCCGCTCGAGCTGAGCGGCGCCGTGCTGGCGGACATCTTCCGCGGGAAGATCACGAAGTGGAACGACAGCCGGATCGCCGCGCTGAACCAGGGTGCCGTGCTTCCGGCCGATGACATTCTCGTCGTTCACCGCTCGGACGGGAGCGGCACCACGTACATCTTCTCCGACTACCTCTCCGCCGTCAGTCCCGAATGGCAGACGAGCCCGGGAAGGGGGAAGGAGCTCGCCTGGCCCACGGGAATCGGCGCCAAGGGGAACGAGGGAGTCGCGGGCCAGGTCAAGCAGATGCCCGGCTCAATAGGCTACGTGGAGCTGGCATACGCCAAACAGAACGCGCTGGCTTACGCGAGCATCCAGAACGCCGCCGGAAGCTTCGTGGCGCCCACGATCGAATCGGTGACGGCCGCGGCGGCCGGCGCCGCGAGCTCGCTCCCGGCCGACACCGACTATCGCATCTCCATCGTCGATGCACCGGGCGCCGACGCCTACCCCATCTCGTCGTTCACGTACCTGCTCGTCTACGCGAACCAGAGCGACCGGAAGAAGGGAGACGCCCTGCTCGGCTTCATGCGCTGGTATCTGCGCGAAGGTGAGAAGTCCGCTGCGTCGCTCGACTATGCGCCGCTCCCTCCAGCGATCGTCGCGCAGCTAGAGCAGAGACTGGGGACCATCACAGTGGCGGGCAAGTGAGAGCGCGAACCGGCCGGCAGTCTCGCAGCACCCGAAGGGGATCGGAGAGGTTCGGATGGCTCGATGCACCGCTGCGCGTGATCGCCGCGGTGCTTCTTCTGATGGCTCTTCCCGCGCTCGCGGAGTCGCAGGTCGGGGCTTCGGCTCCTCCCGACTCCGCGGCCGCACCGGACAGCTCGGGACGCACCGAACCGCCAAAGCCGAAACTCGACTTCTCCGGACTCGTGTTTGGCAGCTATCAGCTCTCCACGGATGATGCCAGCAGGGATGCCGCAGGCGGCACCCCGAACAAGTTCGACATCGGACGAGTCTACCTGAATTTCAGGATGCCGGCCGGCGACCGTTTCGGCGTGCGCGTGACGACCGACGTCAAGCAGCAGGATGGCTCCGGCGGCGCATACGATGGCTGGATCGTACGTCTCAAGTACGCGTACCTCCAGTACGACGTCGTCGAAAGCGCGGATCCGAACGGCTTCGCCGCACTCGCGCGGGTGGGGATGCTGCACAACGTGCTGATCGACCATCAACAGGAGTTCTGGCCCCGCTACATCGGCAAGGTCGCAACCGAGACGTACGACTTCTTCGCCTCGTCCGACCTTGGCGTGGCGGCACAGATCCGACTCCCGAACAGGTGGGGCGAAGCGTACGCGACGCTGGTGAACGGCGGCGGCTACGAGCACCCCGAGTCGGACCGCTTCAAGGACGTAGCCGCGCGAGTCTCGTTGACGCCGCTCGGAAGCCACGATGGCTGGCTGCGCAGCTTCACGATCTCGCCGTGGTTCTACTCCGGCAGAAGCGCGAGCTGCTTCGCCAGCGACCCGGCCGCGCCGATAACCGCCGGACTGTACCGCGCGCGCTACGGCGTGTTCGCCGGTGTACACGACCATGCGCTCACCCTCGGCGCCGAGTGGGCGCGCAAGGTGGACGATGTCGAATCCGGCAGCGCGCCGCTCGACCGCAGCGTCGTGCACCAGGTTGGAGAGCTGTACAGCGCATTCGCGATAGCGCGACCGCTGGAGTGGCGCTCCGGTGCGGGTCCCTCCCGCTTCGGCGTCCTCTTTCGCTGGGACCAGTTCGCCCCTGACCGCGACGCCGACGGGAAGCTGCGCAACTTCGTGGGTGGCGTGTTCATCGAGCCCACCGGGAACACGGCGCTGGCGCTCGACTACCAGCGCGCCGAGCCGGTCGATGGACTCGGCGGCGCGACATCGGAGCGGTGGTACGTGCACTGGCAGGTGACGTTCTAGCATGGCGCGCGCGACCACTCACCACGAGCTGGCCGCTCCGGCGGTCGCAGCCCGATTCGCGGCGCGGAAGCCCGGCGCGTCCGCGCTGATCGGCGAGCGCTCGCTCGGAGATGCGGCGTATCGGGGCGCGATCACCTGCTTCGCGCTCAGCATACCGTTCCTGCTGGCACTCGTGGGGTGGCAGCTACTCTCCGCCGGGTGGCCCGCACTTCGGGTCGCCGGCCTGGACTTCTTCACCTCGAGCGTGTGGAACCCGGTGACGGGCGAGTTCGGCGCGGCACCGGCGATCTTCGGCACACTCGCGACATCGTTCGTAGCGCTGCTCATAGCGGTGCCTCTCGCGCTGGGCGTGTCGATATTTCTCTCGGAGCTCGCGCCGCGCGCGCTGCGGCAGCCGATCGGTTTCCTCGTGGATCTCCTCGCGGCGATACCGAGCGTGGTATACGGACTGTGGGGGATCTTCGTGCTGCTCCCCGTCCTGCGCGATCCGGTCATCCCGTTCCTCCGCGACACACTCGGCCTGGGCGCCACGCCGTTCTTCTCGGGACCCGCCTACGGACCGAGCATCCTGGCCGCCGGGTTGATACTCGCGATCATGGTACTTCCCTACATCGCGTCCGTGGCGCGCGAGGTGCTGCTCGCGGTGCCACGCTCGCAGCGGGAAGCGGCGCTGGCGCTGGGAGCCACGAAATGGGAGATGGTGCGCGGCGCGGTGCTCCCGTACGCGCGGTCAGGGATAATCGGCGGCGTGATCCTGGGCCTCGGCCGGGCGCTGGGCGAGACCATGGCGGTAACGATGCTCATCGGCAACCGCCACGAGCTTTCGTCTTCGCTGCTAGCGCCTGGGTACACGATGGCATCGCTCATCGCCAACGAGTTCAGCGAGGCGTCGAGCGACGCGCACCTCTCCGCGCTGATGGCGGTGGGCTTCGTGCTCTTCGCGATAACGTTGATCGTGAACGCGTTCGCGCGACTCCTGGTGCGGCGAGTATCGCACGGTGCGGTGTCGCACGCGCGGCCGGACACGAACGCATCGGCATCCGTGCGGGTCCCGTCGTCGCCGCGAATCCCGTCGTCCCCGCGAAAGCGGGGACCCATTTTCAGCCAGAGTGACATGGATCCCCGCTTTCGCGAGGATGACGGGCGAGGCGGGGATGACGGGCGAGGCGGGGGTGACGGAGCGCGCACCTCGCCGCGCACGCCTCCGCGCACCTCGGTCTTCCGCACG
>JBIQLU010000015.1:34910-38050 GCA_044463985.1 Gemmatimonas aurantiaca
TGACGGAGCGCGCACCTCGCCGCGCACGCCTCCGCGCACCTCGGTCTTCCGCACGCTCGCACTTCGGCGCACGCGAAGCTCGGTGATGCTTGCCCTCGCTGCCGCGGCGGCGGTGGTCGCGACGCTGCCGTTGCTGCTGATACTCTGGCACCTCGTCAGCGCGGGAGCGAGCTCGCTGGGGCTCGCCTTCTTCACGCACGCGCCGCGGCCGGTGGGTGAGACGGGCGGCGGGATGGGGAACGCGATCGTGGGTTCGCTGCTGTTGGTGGCAGGCGCAGCCGCGATCGGAATTCCGGCCGGAGTCGGCGCCGGCCTCTTCCTCGCCGAACACGCCCGGACGCGACTCGCGACGGCGGTACGCTTTCTCTCCGACGTACTGACCGGTCTCCCTTCGATAGTTACCGGCATCTTCGTCTGGACGTTCATCGTGAGACCGATGGGTCACTTCTCGGCGTTCGCCGGATCGGTGGCGCTCGGAACTATGATGATCCCGATGGTGGCTCGCACCACGGAGGAGATGCTCCACCTCGTTCCCGCGTCACTGCGCGAAGCCGCATTGGCGCTCGGCTATCCTCGCTGGCGCGCGTCGCTGACGGTGGTGCTGCGCACGGCGAGTGCAGGCATCGTCACGGGGGCGCTCATATCGCTCGCGCGCGTCGCGGGGGAGACGGCGCCGCTTCTCTTCACCGCATTCGGCAACCAGTACTGGTCGACGTCGCCCGGTCAACCGATCGCGGCGCTGCCACTGCAGATCTTCAACTATGCAATCAGCCCATACGACGAATGGCACCGCCTCGCCTGGGCGGGCGCGCTCGTTCTCATCGCGCTCATCCTGGTCATCAGCATCCTCGCCAGAATCGCGACGCGAGGCCGTTTCGCAGCCGCGAACGGTGGCTGAGAGTGCAGCGGCGCTGGAGCAACCGCCGGCGCGCATCGCCGTGCACGGACTCGACGCCTGGTTCGGCAGCAACCATGCGGTGCGCGACGTGTCGCTCGACATCGCCGACCGGCAGGTGACGGCCGTGATCGGACCTTCGGGATGCGGGAAGTCCACCTTTCTCCGCTGCCTGAACCGGATGCACGAAACGGTGCCCGGCGCGCGCGTGCGCGGCGAGGTAGCACTCGACGCACACGACATCTACGCGGCGGGCATCAGCACCACGGCCGTACGGAAGCGCATCGGGATGGTGTTCCAGCGCCCGACTCCCTTCCCCACGATGTCGATTCGTGAAAACGTGGCAGCCGGACTTCGCGTGATGGAGCACAGGCCACGCTCCAGCGAAATCGACGGGATCGTGGAGCGCGCGCTCACTCGAGCCGCGCTCTGGGAAGAAACCCGCGATCGCCTCGACGGCTCCGCGATCGCGCTCTCCGGCGGCCAGCAGCAGCGGCTCTGCATCGCGCGCGCGCTCGCCACCGATCCGGACGTGCTGTTGCTGGACGAACCGACGGCATCGCTCGACCCGATCAGCACGCAGCGCATCGAGGAGCTCGTGCACGAGCTCCGTCGCGAGATCACCGTGGTCATCGTCACGCACAACATGCAGCAGGCAGCTCGGGTGTCCGACCGAACGGCGTTCTTCCTCGCGGGCGAACTGGTGGAAGCAGCACCGACCGCGACGCTCTTCACATCGCCGGCCGACGAGCGCACCGAGGCCTACATCACGGGACGGTTCGGATGAGCGCCATCGCCGAACGCGCCGTCGCGCTGCGGAGCGGTGCGACCGACTACGCGCTGCGCATCGCCAGCTTCTCGTTCTGGTACGGGAGCACGCGCGCGCTGCACGACATCACGCTCGACATTCCGCGGTACGCGATCACCGCGTTCATCGGCCCCTCCGGCTGCGGGAAGTCCACGCTCCTCCGTTCGATCAACCGGCTGAACGACACGATCGACGGCACGCGGCACGACGGCGCCATCTTCATGGACGGCGAGGATGTCTACGCCAGCGGGCGCGATCCGGTGCTGCTCCGCCAGCGGGTGGGGATGGTGTTTCAGCAGTCGAATCCCTTCCCGAAATCGATCTACGACAACGTCGCCTTCGGGCCGCGCATCGGCGGTCTCCTGCGCGGCGATGAGCTCGACCACGTGGTCGAGCGATCGCTTCGCCGCGCGGCGCTCTGGGGTGAGGTGAAGGACCGCCTCCGCGGCAGCGCGCTCGCCCTCTCCGGCGGTCAGCAGCAGCGGCTCTGCATCGCGCGTGCGCTGGCGAACGACCCGGAGGTCCTCCTCCTCGACGAGCCGGCGAGCGCGCTCGACCCTACCGCCACGCTGCGGATCGAAGAGCTTCTGCAGGAACTGCGCAGCGAGGTGACCGTGGTGATCGTCACGCACAACATGCAGCAGGCTGCGCGCTCCTCCGACCATACCGCATTCTTCTATCTCGGCCGCCTCATCGAGAGCGCGCCCACGGAGAAACTCTTCACCAGCCCGGCGAACGAGCAGACCGAAGCGTACGTAACCGGGAGGTTCGGATGAGCACCGGAATCGAGAAGGCGTACCGGCACTTTCACGAGCAGCTCGAGGAACTCACGCAGCGGCTGCTCGACATGTCTCGCTACGTCGAGAGCGCGGTGGATGTGGCGATGGACGCGCTCCTCCACCACGACCCCGGCCAGGCGCGCCTCGTGCTCGCCGGCGACCGCGCGCTCGACGTTCTCGAGCTGGAGATCGAGCGAATTGCCGTGTCGCTGCTGGCGCTCCAGCAACCCATGGCGCGCGATCTCCGCTTCGTGATCGGAGCCATCCGCCTCTCGAGCGACCTGGAGCGGGTCGGCGACCACGCCGTGAACATCGCCGAGGCTTCGCTCCGCCTGGATGCCGCCGGCGTGCGAATCGCGCCCCAGCCCGCGATCCGTGCACTCGCCGCGGACGCGCGCACGATGCTCGTGGATGCGATAGATGCCTTCGTCCGCTCCGACTCCACCCTCGGCCGCGATGTCTGCCGCCGCGACGACTCCATCGACGACCGCCACACCCGGATCTTCCGCGAGCTCGAAGACGGCATGCGCCTCGACCCCTCCACGATCTCGTGGTCGCTCCAGCTCATGCTCGTGATCCGCAACATCGAACGCATCGCCGACCTCGCCACCAACATAGCCGAAGACGCCGTCTACCTCGCCGAGGGCCGCACGATCAA
>JBIQLU010000016.1:0-7438 GCA_044463985.1 Gemmatimonas aurantiaca
ACGGTACCACCCGCTGCCTCCCTCTCCCCGACCTCGAGCGCGACAACAATCCGAATATCGGGTAAAAACAGAAAAAGGGAGAAAAGCCGAGAACTACAACGAGGGAAGGAGGATTGTATGTACGTGAGGCGGGCTCCCTGTCTCCTTTGAAGGACCTCTTCGAGGGAAGGTGAAGTGTGAATGGGGGAACTGCTCCCGCCGGTAGAGCTCTACCGGCGGGAGCAGTTCCCCCATTCACAGTTGACTGTCACTGCAAGGATCTTTCGAAGGAGGTAAGGAGTCTCTCCTTCATACAATCCTCCTTCCCTCGTTGTAGTCCTCGGCCTTTCTCCCTTTTGTCGTTTCCCCACCCGCCTATTCCAAATCCACCCCCGCCCGGCTAATATCAAGCCTTGGTACCTCGCGCTTTACCCGAATCCATTACGATCGTGCGCTTCCGGCAGCTTCTCAGCATTACCATGACGTGCATGCGTCCCGTGGCCATTGGCACCGGGATGATGTGCGCGTATGAGAGGCGGATGTCGTAGCGATCGCGACACTTGTCCCGGCCTCTCCCAGTATGTGGAATGCGGAGAGGCCATGGAACCAGAGGCCCCGTCCGCTCCCGGACGGGGCCTTTCTGTTTTCCCCTCATCGCTCATGTCTTCACCCGCTTCGATCAGCGTTCACAAGTTCGGCGGCGCCGCGCTCGCCGATGGCGCGTCCGTGCGCTGTGTTGCCGATCTCGTCCTCGCCATCCGCGCCGGTTCGATCGGCGCCGCGCCCGAACGGCCTGTCGTCGCCGTCTCCGCGATGGCCGGCGTCACGAACGAGCTGCTCGCCATCGCTACCGCCGCGGCTGCGGGCGACGGCGGCGCGAGCGGCGCGCGGCTGGTCGCGCTGCGCGAACGGCATGCAGTGGCCTGGGCCGAAGCGTGCCTCGGTGCCGCGCCGGCTGCCGACGTGGATCGGATCTTCCAGCGCACCGAAGATGCGCTCCGCTGTGTCGCCAGCTCCGCGTCGCTCTCGCCCGCTGCGCTCGACGCGATTCTCGCCGCCGGCGAGCAGCTATCGGCTCTGCTCGTGGCGGACGCGCTCGGCGTGCGCGATGTGCCGGCCGCGGTGGTGGATGCGACCCGGCTCGTGCACACCGATGGCCGCCACGGTTCCGCGGTTCCCGACCTCGCCGCCACGGCACGCGCCGCGCGCGAGTTGCTCCTCCCGATCCTCGATGCGGAATCGGTTGCGGTGGTGCCTGGTTTCATCGGGCGCGCGCCCGATGGGTCGACCGTCACACTCGGCCGCAGCGGCACCGATCTCACCGCCACAACTCTCGCCGCTGCACTCGGCCTGCACGAGGTAACGCTCTGGAAGGATGTGCCGGGCTTCCTCACTGCCGACCCGCGCGTAGTTCCCGACGCGCTCATCATCCCGCGTCTGCACTTCCGCGAGGCGGCGGAGCTCGCGTACTACGGCGCGCGCATCCTGCACCCGCGCGCACTCATCCCGCTCGCGAAGCGCGATTGCATCCTTCGCATCCGCCCGTTCGGCGACCCTCACGCGCCAGGAACCGTCATCTCTCCCGAGCCCGACTCCGATCCGCACCCCGTGCGCGCTCTATCGGCGATGCAGCGACAGGCGATGGTGACTGTGAGCGGGAACGGGATGCCCGGTTCCACCGACATCCCCGCGCGCACTTTCACGGCGCTGGCCAACGGTGGAATTCCCGCGTCGCTCATCTCGCAGGCGTCTTCCGAACATTCCATATGCCTCGGCGTGCCCGCCGAGCATGCGGCCGCGGCGCGCGCGCGGCTCGAGGAAGCGTTCGCGGGCGAGGTGGAGAGCGGCGAGATCGAGAGCGTCACGGCGCAGGAAGGCACGGCGACGATCGCCGTCGTGGGACTCGGGATGGCGGGGACGCCCGGCGTGGCCGCACGCCTCTTCGCCGCGCTCGCGGCGCACGACATCAACATCATCGCGATCGCGCAGGGATCCGCTGAGCACAACATCTCGGTCGTGGTTCGCGAGTCCGACGCCGTGTGCGCGCAGCGCGCCATCCACTCCGAGTTCCGGCTCGGCAAGATCGGCGGCGGCCGCTTCGTGAGTCGCGAGGGGGAGCGGCGCGCCGATGTCATCCTGCTCGGCTTCGGCCAGATCGGTCGTGCGCTCGCGGATATGATGGCTGCGAGCGAGAGCGTCGCGCACACCACGCGCGTGGTAGGCGTGGTGGATCGCGGCGGCTTCGTGTTCGATCCAGCGGGTTTCCCCGCCGGACGGCTGCGTGAGTTGGTTGAGGCGAAGCGCGCCGGGCGCGGCGTGGGATGTCTGAGCGGCGGAGTGCCCGGCGCACCGATCCAGGGCGTGCGCCACATGCTCTCGCACGCGCTCGTGCGTCCCATCGTGGTCGATGTCACGGCCGACGAGACGTCGACCATCCTCGAGTACGCGCTCGAGCACGGCGCCGATCTCGTGCTCGCGAACAAGCGGCCGGTGGGCGGGAGCAGAGCGAACGCCGAGTCGCTGCGCGCGATCGCGGCCGCCGGCGGCAGACGCGTGCTGCACGAGGCGACCGTGGGCGCCGGTCTCCCGGTGCTCGACACTCTTTATAAGCTCATCGAGGCAGGCGATACCGTGCGCTCCATCGAAGGGTGTCCGTCCGGAACGATGGGATATCTCTTCGGCGAGATGGGACGCGGCGTTCCATTCTCGCAGGCGCTGCGTGGCGCGATGGAGCTCGGCTACACCGAGCCCGATCCGCGCGACGACCTCTCCGGCGCGGATGTCGCGCGCAAGGCGCTCATACTCGGCAGGCTGCTCGGCTTCGAGGGCGAACTGGAAGACGTGCAGGTGGAGTCGCTCGTGCCGGGCGACGCCTCGTCGGTGCCGCTCGCCGAATTCCTGGCCACGCTCGAGAAGTACGACGCGCGCTGGTCGGAGCGCGTGAGCGCAGCACGCTCGCGCGAAGCCGTGCTCCGCTACCGCGCTACCGCCACTTCGCGCTCCGTTACCGTGGGACTCGTGGAAGTACCAGCCGCGAGCGCACTCGGCGCGTTGAGTGGCACCGACAACCAGTTCGCGTTCAGGACGGCGCGCTACGACACGAATCCGCTCGTGATAACCGGACCGGGCGCGGGACCAGCCGTCACCGCCGCCGGCGTGTTGAACGACGTACTCGAGCTGGCGAGGGCGCTGTGATCCACATCGAGAGCCGTGCCGCGATCGCGGCGTGCACATCGGAGCCGACATGAGCGAAGCACTTCGGAAGAAGATCCCCGTGGCGGTGCTCGGCGCCACCGGCGCAGTGGGCCAGACGTTCGTACGGCTGCTGGATGGCCATCCATGGTTCGAGCTCGTGGAGGTCGCCGCGTCGGAGCGCTCGAGCGGACGGCGCTACGCCGACGCAGTGCACTGGCTCGAGGGCGAACTCCCGCGCGCCGCCGCGGAGCTCACCGTGCTGCCATGCGCGCCCGACGCGGTGAGCGCGCCGATCGTGTTCTCCGCGCTCGACTCGTCGGTGGCCGGCGAGATCGAACCCGCCTTCGCGCGCGCCGGGCGCACGGTTCTCACCAACGCGAAGAACCACCGCATGGACGCCGACGTGCCGCTGGTGATTCCGGAAGTGAATCCCGAGCATCTCGCGCTGCTCGACACACAGCGCGCGCGCCGCGGCTGGGACGGCGCGATAGTCGCGAATGGCAACTGCTCGTCGATAGTCATCACCGTGGCGCTGGCTCCGCTGCATCGTCACTTCGGAATCCGGAAGCTCTTCGTCACGACGCTGCAGGCGCTCTCGGGCGCGGGCTATCCGGGCGTGGCATCGCTCGACATACTCGGCAACGTGATTCCGTACATCGGCGGCGCCGAGGAAGAGAAGATCGAGACGGAAACGCTGAAGATGCTCGGCGACATCGCGCACGACACGGTGGAGCCCGCACGCTTTCCGATCAGCGCGCAGGTGAATCGCGTGCCGGTGGAGCACGGCCACACCGCGTGCATCGCGGTGGAGCTGGAGCGGAGCGCCACTCCGGAGGAGGCGGCGGCGGCGATGTCGGAATGGCGAGGCGCAGACGCCGCGCGCGGGCTGCCGAGCGCGCCGGAGCGACCGCTGGTGGTGACGCAGGCGATCGATCGTCCGCAGCCGCGCCGCGACGCGCAGGCCGGTGGCGGGATGACGGTGACGGTGGGTCGCATCCGTCGCGATCCCATCCTCGATCTACGATTCGTGGCGTCGGGTCACAACACGATCCGCGGGGCCGCTGGTGCGGCGCTGCTGAACGCGGAGTTGCTTACGAAGGGGTAGCTGGTGCGGCAGCGCTTCGGCTCGCGCGTCGTCTCACCCGCTCGTTTCCGCAATCCCGCCGTTCTCCGCGTGGGGGTTCTCCTCTTCGCGCAGCCATTCGTAATCGCGGTCGGCGCCCGTCATCCAGTGTTCCCGGATCAGTCGCACCGCGGCATCGAAGTCGCGGCGCTCCAGTGCGGCGATGATGTCGCTGTGCTGGTCGACGGTGCACTCTATCCGGGCGGGTCCGGTGACGAAGTGGTGAGTGTACCGATAGAGTCGGGCCTTGATGAGTTTCAGCAGTGCGATCAGCTCGGCGTTGTCGCACGCGCTCGTGAGGAGGGCGTGCCACCGGTCGCCGAGTTCGATGAGAGTGTCCGCGTTTGTGCCGCTGGCGTCACCGGCCGACTCTCTCCCCAGCTCCTCGTTCACCTGGCGCATCTCCCTGATCCGCTCCTGGAGCAGCTCGGGCTCCAGATCGGCGAGAGGGCGGGCCGCTATTCCCTCGAGCGCTCCCACGAGCCAGTGGAGATCCTGAGCGGTCTTTGCCCGGAGGGGAGCGACGCGAAAACCCCGGCCATGCGCACTCTCGATGAAGCCCTCGAACTCGAGATGCAACAGTGCTTCGCGCAGCGGGGTACGACTCACGCCGAGCACGTGTGCGAGCTCCGATTCGTTGATCTTCGCTCCGGGCTGCAATCGGCCCTCCATGAGGCTGTCGAGCAGATAGCGGCGGATGGTGGAACGCAGAGGTTCACGGAGGATCGACGTCGGGTTCATGCGCGGAGGTCGGGGTGGATTCGGCGGAGCTCGCCTGCGCGACACATCGTCGTCGTGGGCGCTGGGCAGATGGATTCGAGCGAGTGGCCCGGTACGCGTGAGGATGTAGACCCTTGACCATCGGCGCAATGGCTGATCCCGTGGAGGTGGCCGGAACGGGAAAATCGATCGGCTGCGTCCGCGGCGTTTCCGGCGTGTCCTTTCTCTCATAACGATAACATCCACAATAACTTGGCTTGACAGTCCGGTATAGTGTTCCGGGCCGTCCGGCGCAGAGATTGACACATTGCCTGTCGATCTGTATTCTGTATTCAGTCGACAGTCGACAATTTAGCAGCCGCCGAGTGGACGGTCCAGCTGTTCTGACGCCGCTTACCTCGTCGCTTCGCTCGCCACCGCCGATGAGTCCGACCGGCTGCACTCCCCCGCTCACGAGTCGCACGCCGCACTGCAGCCTCACCCCGAAGTGCCCCGCTCCAAACGCATCCCGAGGGTCGAGACCGAATAGAAGCACCCCGATCCAACCCGGAACGTCAACCGCAGGAGGTCGCCAATGCTTCGAAGTGTCTGGGCATTTCTCCTACTGCCGCTGCTCGCAGGAGTGCCGATCTCCTCCGCGCTCGCGCAGAAGGGCCGAATCGTCGGCAGTGTCACCCGCTCGGCCGGCGACGTCAGCCAGCCGATCGCCGGTGCAGAGGTGCGCGCCGCCGACGGCTCGGTTTCCACTACCGTGGGAGCCGACGGCCGCTTCTCCCTCGAGGTCGATCCCGGAAGCCACAGCATCCAGGCCAGAGCCATCGGCTTCGCACCTGTCACGCAGGTCGTCTCCGTCCAGGCGGACGCCGAGGTCACCCTCGACTTCGTGCTCTCCCCCCGGGTCGTCACCCTCGATGAGGTGGTTACCACCGTTTCCGCGAGCAACTCGCGGCGCGTCGAGCTGGGCACCGATATCGAACGAGTCGACGCGGCCGCCCTCACCGACAAGGCCGCCGCGACGAACTTCTCCGAGCTTCTCAACGCGCAGGTGCCGGGCGTGAATGTCACGCAGTCGTCGGGCACCGTCGGCAGCGCGTCGAAGATCCGTATCCGCGGCTCCACCAGCCTCACGCAGGACAACAACCCGCTCATTTACGTGGACGGGATCCGCGTGAGCAACGAGACCGGAACGGGACCCGGCTCCTACGACTTCGGCAACGGCCAGACGATCTCGCGCCTCGATGACATCAACCCGCAGGACATCGCCAGCATCCAGGTGATGAAGGGTCCCACCGCAGCCGCGCTCTACGGCTCGGAGGCGGCGGCCGGCGTCATCATGATCGAGACGAAACAGGGCCAGTCGGGTGGGAACCACTTCACCTTCAGCACCCAGCAGGGCGTCCTGAAGGATGTCTCCGACTACTTCGACAATTACTACAACCTCACCAGGTACGGCGGCTTCACGGACATCAACGATCCCGTGGTGCGACAGTTCCGGCCGGTGCAGGAGCCGTTCTCGGGCGACATCTACGCCCGCAACAACCCGATGAAGAGCCCGTTGAGCAGCCCGCTTCGCACGGGGCGCAACGAGCAGTATTCGCTCAGCGCGCGCGGCGGTAACGATGCCCTCAACTACTTCGGGTCGCTCTCCTACGAGCAGCAGTCCGGCACGCTCCCGAACAACGATCTCGATCGCTTCTCCTTCCGCGCGAACGTGAAGGCGAAGGCCACCGACAAGCTCGACATCTCGCTCAACAGCGCCTTCATGAGTCGCGGCGTGCGGATGCCCGACAACGACCGAAGCGGCGTGGGCATGGTGACCAACGCCGGAGCGGGTCAGCCGATCTCCTCCTACGGAATCAATCCCGATGGCTCGCGCGGCGACTGCCTCGGCACGGTGATCTCCGGCGCGTCGAGCAGCACGTGCGATGCGCGCATGGGCAACCTCACCGCGAACTTCGACAAGCTCGCTACCATCCGCAACACGCAGGATGTGGATCGCGCAGTTGCCGGCATCCAGCTTCACTGGCGCCCCACCGGATGGCTCACCAATCGTCTCGTCACCGGCCTCGACTTCATCCACACGGCCGATGTCAACTTCGTTCCGGTGGATCCCGACGCGCCCTTCGGACCCGACTCCAGAGGGTTCATCGACGAGCGGCGCAGCACGCACCGCACGGTGAGCTTCGACTACGCCGCCACGGCGCAGGCGCGCATCTCCAGCGCGCTCAGCACCAGCACCACGCTCGGCGCGCAGTACTTCCAGACGAACAGCCGCATGGTGGGGTGCACAGGAAGCGAAGGCTTCGCCAGCAACACGGCCATCGCGTGTAACGCCGCGCTCACTTTCAGCGGCTCTTCCGACGCCGTCGAGAACGTGGAGATCGGCGCGCTCTTCCAGCAGCACTTCGACTTCAAGGGCTA
>JBIQLU010000016.1:7538-16197 GCA_044463985.1 Gemmatimonas aurantiaca
TCGAGAACGTGGAGATCGGCGCGCTCTTCCAGCAGCACTTCGACTTCAAGGGCTACCTCTTCGCCACCGGCGGCGTGCGCGTGGACGACAACAGCGCCTTCGGCGCCGACGAGGATGCGATCTGGTCGCCCAGCGCGAACTTCTCGGCGGTGCTCAGCGACATGCCGTTCTGGAACGTGGCGCCGAAGTACGTGAGCGATCTGCGTCTGCGTCTGGCGTGGGGAACCGCCGCACAGGCACCGAGTCCCTTCGCGCACGCACAGACGCTCGAGCCCGTGCGGCTCGCCGCGCCCGATGGCTCGCAGATGACGGGCGTGAGCCTGCGCGATCCGGGCAACCCCGATCTCACCGCGGAGCGCAACTCCGAGCTCGAGGTGGGCTTCGACAGCCGTCTCGCGAACGACCGGCTCGGATTCAAGTTCACCTACTTCAACCAGCGCACCACCGACGCGATCCTGCAGACGAACGTCGCCCCCTCCACCGGCTTCATCGGCGCGAAGTTCGTGAACATCGGCAAGATCGAGAACCACGGCATCGAGGCATTGCTCGACGCGCGCATCATGGAGCGCAGCGACTTCGTGTGGGACGCGCAGTTCAAGTTCTCCACCGAGAACCCGAAGGTCACCGAGCTCGGTGGCCAGCCGCCGATCACCTTCGGACTCGAAGCGGACCACCAGATGTTCAGAGAGGGCTATGCTCCCGGCGCCTACTACGGACACATCGTCCAGCGCGCCGAGCGCGACGCCAACGGCGACATCATCCCCGAGAGCATCGTCATGGCGCCCGGTACGGTGGGCGATCCCGACGCGCCCTACGCCGTCTACCTCGGCCGCGCCGAGCCCTCCAACCTCCAGAGCCTCTCCACCACGCTCACGCTCTTCGGTGGACTGCAGATCTACACGCTCTTCGACCGCGCCGGCGGGTTCGTGAAGTACGACAACAGCAACGCGTTCAGGAGCCCATTCCTGGCCGACCGCACCGGCTCGCGGAAGTACGCCTTCAGAAAGTCCGAGTCGACGCCCGAGGTGCAGGCCATGATGGAGATGGGCAACGAGGCGCGCAACGCTGCCTTCATCGAGGACGCGACGTTCGTGAAGTGGCGCGAGCTCACGCTCACCTATTCACTCCCGACGCGGCTCACCGACCGCTGGTTCCGTGCCGACGCGGTGAGCATCGCACTCGGCGCGCGCAACCTCCACACGTGGACCGGTTACAGCGGCCTGGATCCCGAGCTGACCTACGATGGCGGTCAGGATTCGTTCAACAGCGACGAGTTCTTCACCCAGCCGCCGGCCCGCACGTTCTTCGTCCGTCTGAACGTCAACTTCTGACGCGCGTCGCCAGAGCGCTCATCTGTACTACGCGGAGGAACCCAAATGAGTCATGCGATGTCGCGCGCCCGAAGGATGCGCGCCGGTTTCAGGCTCGCGCTGCCAGCGGCGGTGCTCATCACGCCCATGCTCGCGGGCTGTGACAGACTGCTGGATGTGACTTCCAATACCCACACCGTGGATGCGGCCACCGTATTCGGCCTGCGCGAGGCGATGGTGGGTGCCACGGCGAATCTGTATCGCGCCTACGACGTCAAGATCGTGAACGCGGGCCTCCTGGGCGACGAGTTCGCGAACTCGGGTACCTCGCCCGGGATCCAGGAGGTGGACCGCCGGATCCTCCGCAGCGCGGGCGGCGGCGGCGCGGGACGTACGAGCTCGATCTCGAACGGCTACTACACTCCGCTCCAGCGGGCCGCGGCGGCCGCCGATCTCCTGCAGGAGCGCATCCTGGCTGGCGGCTTCACCGAGATCACCGGCACTCCGTCCGACGCCGCGGCGTACGCGGAGGCCAGCATCTACTCCGGTTTCGCCAAGACGTGGCTCGCTGACATGTACTGCACGCTCGCCTTCGGCGGCGTGGGACCGGAGCTCAGCACCGCCGATGCGTACGCCATCGCGGAGCAGGAGTTCACCGAGGCGATCGAGGCGGCCGACGCCACCGACGATGTCCGCCAGGCAGCGCTCGTGGGTCGCGCGCGCGTACGCCTCGTACTCGGCAACGATGCGGGAGCGCTCGCCGACGCGCAGGCTGTGGATCCCGACTTCGAGTACGAGGCCACCTATTCGTCGAACACTTTCGAGCAGCGCAACATGGTGCACTTCCGCACCTGGGATTTCGGCAACTGGACGGTGGGTCCCGACTTTCGCGATCTCACAATCGATGAAACGGGGACTCCCGACCCGCGCGTAGCGCTGGAGAAGAATCCGCACGCGGCGTGGGATCCGTCGCAGGATCTGTACACGCCGTGGAAGGTGCCGAGTCCCACCGCTTCGCTCATGATCGCGAGCGGCGATGAGGCGCAGTTCATCATCGCCGAAATCCAGGGTGGCAGCGACGCCGTCGACATCATCAACGATGTTCGCGTGCGCAACGGAGTGGCCACCACCTGGACGCCGAGCGGCGGCGCGAACGAGATCCGCGACAAGGTGATCGACGAGCGCAAGCGCACGCTCTTCCTGGAAGGCGTGCGGCTGGGTGATCTCCGTCGCTACATCGACAAGTTCGCCCTCGACTTCTTCCCGACTTCCACGCCGCAAGGGTTCCCGATGGGCGATCAGACCTGCTTCCCGATGCCCGACATCGAGCGGAACAACAACCCGGGTCTCTGAGCCGGCTGCCACGAACGATCGGGGCGGGTACGCCCGCCTCCCATCACACTCATAACAGCGGTTGGAGAACTCATATGGCGAGATCGAAGGAGCACGGTGGCTACGAGTCGTTCGAGTACCTCGAGGCGGGCAAGGACTACACTCCCTACGACGTCTCGCGCGAAGCCGATCGTGTACCTCGCTTTTCCATCGCGCTCGACGCTGCCCAGGAAGCGCGCGTCGAGCGGTTGATCGCCCAGTGCACCATGATCTCCCTGCACGAGCATGTGGGAATCTTCCCGCATCCGGTGGAGGAGACTCCGAACTACGTGCGTCAGGGGCGCATGGCCACCGCGTTCCGTGGGCTGGCCGAGTCGCACTGGGATGCCGTCTTCGACAACCTGATGGACGGCGTTTGCCGCATCGAGTCGAACTCCGGATGGAAGTGGACCGAGGTGCTGCACGACCTCGGCATGCGGCTCTGCGACATCGCGCACCAGGATCAGGTGGTGCCCTGCCACGGCGTGGGCGACATCCTGCGCGCGCGAGAGAACGGGAAGACCGGGTGGATAGCCAGCATCGAAGGAGCCGCGATGATCGAGAACGAGCTCGATCGCATCGAGATCCTCTACGGCTTCGGCGTGCGGCTGCTCGGCGTCACCTACAGCGAGGCCAATGCGCTGGGGAGCGGGCTCAAGGAAGCCAACGATGGCGGCCTCACGAGCTTCGGCCGCAAGGCCGTGGAGCGGATGAACAAGGTGGGGATGCTCATCGACTGCTCGCATGCCGGCGACCGAACCACGCTCGACACGATAAAGGCGAGCACGAAGCCCATCATACTCAGCCACATCGGTGCGCGCGCACTGTGGAACTCCAACCGGCTGGCGCCGGACGACGTGCTGCGCGCGTGCGCCGAAGCGGGCGGTGTGATCGGGATCGAGGCAGCGCCGCACACCACCATCACGAAGCAGAATCGCAGGCACGGCATCGACTCGTTCATGGAGCACTTCGAGTACATCGCCGACCTGGTTGGAATCGACCACGTGGGCTTCGGCGCGGACACGGTCTACGGCGACCACGTGGGTCTGCACCGGGTGTACGCCGCAGGGCTGTCGCTCGCCGAGTCGCGGCGCAGCGGCACATCAGCCGGTACGGCAGCCGGCAGTGGAGATGACGAGTACCCGCGCGTGGATTACGTGGAAGGGCTGGAGAATCCCACCGAGGTTTCCCACAACGTCGTGCGCTGGCTGGTGAAGCACGGCTACTCGGATGAGGACATCGCGAAAGTGGTGGGAGACAACGTTCTCGGATTGTTGCGGGATGTCTGGGTGAGCTGAACACTGAAACACCGCTACGGGAGGCACGACATGCTGCAGCTCAGAATCGCGGCGTCGCTCATGATGGGAGTCGCGCTCGCGGCGCCGGTCACCACATATGCGCAGCGGAGCGGCGGTGGAGGAGGGGGTGGGGGAGGGGACGCACGACCGCTCACGCTGCAAACCATGGTCGAAGGCGTGCGCGTGGGAGATGTCGAGTTCTCCCCGGATGGGAAGAGCCTGATCCTCATCTCCAATCGCTCGGGGCAGTCGAAGATCTGGATCATGGATCGCGACGGCTCGAACGCACGCCTCGTGATCGATGACAAGGGGAGCGAGAGCTCGCCCGCCTGGTCGCCGGATGGCCAGTGGGTGGCGTTCCTCCGGCGCGGCTCGGGCAGCAGCGACATCTGGGTGGTCCGCCCCGACGGCTCCGCGCTCCGCCAGGTCACTCGCACCGCGGACAACGAGGGGATCCCGTCGTGGTCGCCCGATGGAAAACGCATCGCCTTCATCGCGGTTCGCGACAGCGTGCAGGATGTCTTCGTGGCGAACGTGGCCGACGGAGCGGTGAAGCAGCTCACGCACGGCGCCAACCCGTGGGATGAACCGCGCTGGCGCAGTCCCGAGTGGTCGCCCGACGGTCGCTGGATCGTGTACGTGAGCAATCGCAGCGACCCGAACGAAGCGTTCGGCGACGACCTGTGGCTCGTGGACACGCAGAGCGGCGCCACCGAGAAGCTCACGGCCGATCTCAGTGTGATGTCGTCGCCTCGGTGGTCGCCCGACGGGCGCCACATCGCATTCAACGCGATGAAGAAGTCGGAGTTCTGGTACGGCGACATGAGCGACGCCTATCTGGTGGAGATGCCTTCGCAGACGGTGCGCCGCATCGCCATGGACCCGTACGTGAGCGATCGGAACGGGAGCATCTCCATGGAGTGGAGCCCCGCGAGCGACCGGCTCTACTTCCGCTACGAGTGGGAGGGCGACGTCAATCTCTGGACGGTGGCGCTGGAGAACGACGTGGCCACGAAGATCACGTACGAGGAAGGCGGCTTCGGCGAAATCTCGGTCAACCCGGATGGCTCGCAGGTCGCCTACGTGCGCTCCACTCCCACGCGCGCGGGCGAGCTCACGATCGTCGACCTGGCAGGCGGCACACCGAAGCAGGTCACACACTGGGACCGCGGCTACACCAACCTCCAGGCACCGCGCAAGATCACGTTCCGCAGCCAGGACGGCCACTACATACTCGGCTATCTCTATCTCCCGCCGAACTTCGACCCGGCGAAGAAGTACCCCGCCGCGCTCCAGGTTCACGGCGGCGGCAACAACGCGAACGGGAACGGCTTCCATGTACTCGAGCATCTGATCTCACACTCGGGCTACATCGTGCTGGCCATCGAATATCGCGGGAGTGCCGGACACGGGCGCGCCTTCCAGGATCTCTCGTACGGCGACTGGGCCGCGGGGCAGGGGTGGGATGCGGTGTACGCCGCGCGCTTCATCAAGTCGCTTCCGTACTCCAACGGGAAGGTGGGGATCTACGGCGGCAGCTACGGCGGCATCACCACACTCGCCGCGCTCACGCGCGACTCGGGACCCTTCGACGCGGCCGCACCGCTCTACGGGATCTACGACTGGCAGACCGCCTACGAGAATGGCGACGTGCTGATGCGCTCGTGGGTGATCGAGGGACACAAGGGCTTCCGTCCGGGCGAGAAGCCGGAGCTGTACGCACGCACCGCGACCATCCGTCATCTCGACAAGATCCGACCGGGCATCCCCTTCCTCATCATCCACGGCGAGCAGGATCGGCGCGCGCCGTACGGGCAGTCGATGGCGCTGGTGAATTCGCTGAAGGCGAACGGAAATCCGGTGGAGTTCCTCTCGTATCCGGGCGAGCAGCACGGCTTCCGTCAGCCGCAGAACCGCATCGATGCATACGGCCGTCTCCTGAAACTCTTCGACGAGCACCTGAAGGGGGCGAAGTGAGAGCGCGCGACGGCAGGGCGGCGGTGGCGGCCGCGCTCTTCCTGGCCGGAGCGGGCACGCTCGCCGGCTGCGGCGGGTCGGGAGGCGGCACCGGCGCGGATTCCGGGCGCGAGTCGCTGGAGCTCACGCTCGAGAACATCAACGCTCCACACGATGGCGCGTCGAGCGTGGCGGTGTCGCCCGACGGCGAGCGGCTCGCGGTCGTTGCAAGCGTTGGCGGAAAGCGCGGCATCTACATCATGCCCGCGAGCGGCGACTCCTCTCTCGAGTGGTGGCGCGAGGGCGGCTCACCGGTGTGGTCGCCCGACGGCGGCAGCATCGCCTTCACCGCGGGTGGCGATCTCTGGGTGGCATCGGCTTCGTCCGCCGGCGCTCCGGCCAGCGGCGACTCGGCGCTGCGCCTGACGCGTGAACTGCCCGGCGTGCGCGACGCGTCATTCTCGCCCGACGGAAAGTCCATCGCGTTCTACGCCACGCCCGACAGCGTGCAGGACATATGGATAGTGCCCACCGATGGAAGCGCCGAGCCGCGGCGATTGGTGAGCAAGGCGGCCGAGCACGATGATCCGCGTTTCGAGCCGGCGTGGTCGCCTGACGGGCGCACCATCGCCTACGTCTCCGACCGGGCGGACTACTGGTCGGACGACGTCTGGCTCGTGGACGCGGCGAGCGGTACTCAGCGGCAGCTCACGCGCAAGTTGATGGCGTCGTCCACGCCGGTCTGGTCGCCGAAGGGCGACCGGATCGCGATCTTCGGCACGGCGAAGAACGAATACTGGTACCAGGATCTCGCCTACATCTATCTCGTGAACCCGACCGCGGCGGGGAGCGAGCGGCCGATCCGGATGCAGGTGTTCGCCACCGACGCGATCATGCGCAACCGTCCCTTCTGGTCGAGCGACGGGGGCACCATCTACTTCCCGTACATGCAGCGCGGCGCCGACGATCTCTGGGCCGTGCCCGACACGGGCGGCGTGGCGACGCAGGTCACCACCGTCGGAGGCTCGTTCCGCTCGCTGAGTGCGAGCGCCGGCGCCGGGACTTTCGCCTTTCTTCGCGGCGGACCGACGGAAGAGCCCGAGGTGTATCGCGTGAGCGCTGCGGGCGGCATGGCCGAGCAGCTCACGCGACTCTCGCCGGTGTGGAACGGCGTTCGTGCTCCGCGCGAGATCGCCTACCGCAGCTTCGATGGCTCGTACATGCAGGGTTTTCTCTATCTCCCGCCGCAGGTCGAACGCGGCGATCGCTGTCCCGCGCTCGTGAACGTGCACGGGGGCGGTACCAACTCGTACAAGCAGAACCTCAACATCACCGAGCAGTATCTTGCCTCGCGCGGCTTCGTCGTGCTGGCCATCAACTACCGCGGTGGCTCCGGCTTCGGCCGGGTCTTCCAGGACCTCGCCGTGCACGACTGGATGGGAGGGCAGGCGCTGGACGCCGGCGCGGCTTCCGACTTCCTGCGCACTCTTCCTTACGTGAATGGCAAGGTCGGGATCTACGGCGGCAGCTACGGCGGGAGCACTTCGCTCGCCGCGGCCACTCGCACTCCCGACAAGTTCGATGCAGTGGTGGCGATGCGCGGTGCGTACGCGAAAGCGGGGAGCTTCGATGAGACGGACCGTCTCGGGAAGATCTTCACGAAGACCGGACATGGCGCCCTCCCCGACGAGAACCCCGAGGCGTACCGAGTGAGCAATACCATCGAACGGCTCGACCGCCTCGAGGCTCCGCTCCTTCTCATGCACGGCGAGGAAGACCGGCGCGTGCCCTTCACCAACTACCGGATTGCCGTGGCCGAGCTGCAGCGGCTTGGAAAGAGCTTCGAGAGCCACAGCTATCCGGGCGAAGGACACGGCTTCCGCAAGGCGGAGAACCGCATCGACATGAGCCGCCGGCTGGAGAACTTCTTCGGCGAGCATCTCGGCGCATGCGCGCGCTAGCTCGCGAGGCGGCGGTGGCCGGCGGTGGTGCGTTCGCTCCCGAGCCCGAGAGTGAGCCGTGGCGCCGCTAGTCGGCATAGTGCTGCTCCTGGCTCTGCAACAGGGAGCCATCGCGGGCCCCGAGATCACGCATCTCGGAGTCGAGCTCTCGGCCGCGCGCGCGGGAGTCGCCTCGGAGACCAGCGTGGACGTGGTGGCGCGCTACCAGTTGCACCTCCCCGACTCGGCTTCGGCGGTGGCGCTGCGCGGCGTCGCGTTCTTCGGCGCGCGGCCGCTCGAGCTCGGGGCGATGCTGGATGGCGAGTTGGCGGAGGTGGAGCTCGGCCCCCGCGAGGTGAAGGGAGGGGGAGGGGGAGGGGAGGCGTGGGACTCCGCCGGATTCGCGGGGGTGGTGCGCTTCGCGCCGCGCGCGGGCATGTCCGACAGCGCCACGCTCGAGTTGCGCTACCGCGTCGACGGCGCCATCAGACGCCGCGGCTCCGACCTGGAGGTGGCGGTACCGCTACTCCTCGTGGCGGGCAGAGCATCCGATTCGCGGGAGGATCTGTTCGATCTGCGCGTGGAGCTGCCGGGCGATCTCCGGGTGTACGAGTTCTTCCCCACCGTTCCGCGCGCGGTCACGCGCGATGGTGAGAGTGCCGTGCACGTGCTCACGCTGCAGGCGATACCGGCCGTGGTACGCTGGCGCGGACGCATGGGCGAGACGCGACTGTTCACCTACCAGACCACGGTGGATCTCGTCACGGTCGCGCTGCTGGTTCTT
>JBIQLU010000016.1:16297-19302 GCA_044463985.1 Gemmatimonas aurantiaca
ATGACCACGCGGATCGTGGTGTTCGCTCTCTACTTTCTCGGCATCTTCGCGATCGGGCTGTACAGCATGCGCAAGACGCGCGACGAGAGCGATTACTGGATAGCCGGTGGCAACCTGGGGTGGGGACTCGGCGGAGTGACGCTCGCGGCGACTCACGTGAGCGGCGGGACGTTCATAGGCGCCGTGGGTGCCATCCACGCCTTCGGCTGGTCGTTCGGCTGGGTGTTGATATCGATACCGCTTGCCTACTGGTTCATGGCAGCGGTGCTGGCGCCGCGGCTCATGGGAACGCGCGAGCTCACGCTGCCGTCGTTCATCGAGCGGCGCTACTACAGCAAGACCGCGCGCGCGATAGCGGCCGTGATCATCATGGTCGCCATCATGGTGTACATGCAGGCGCAGATAGTGGCCGGTGGGCTGGTGGCGAACATCGCCTTCGGCGTACCGCTCACTTACGGGGTGGTGTTCTTCGCGCTCCTGCTTCTGGCGTACACGGTGGTGGGAGGGATGCTGGCGGTGGTGTACGCCGACTTCGTGCAGATGATCATCATGCTGCTCGGTACGGTGGTGGCGCTCCCTCTGGCGCTCAGGCAGATCGGCGGCGCCGGCAACCTGCTGCACTACGCCGAGCTCACGAACCCGCTGGCGCTCGAGTGGGGGACGCTTCCAGCGGCGCTTCTCTTCACGATGGGGCTCGCGTTCTTTCTCGGCTCGGTGGCCACGCCCGAGAAGATCGTGCGGCTCTACTCGATGCGCGACATGCACCAGATCCGCAGGGGAATCCTGCTGACGATCGTGCTGGTGGTGACGCTCAACCTGATGATCATGATTCTGGGGCTGGTGAGCGCCGTGCTCTTCCCATCGCTGCCCACGGGCGATCTGGCGATGCCGATGATCGCGCGAGCGGTGCTGCCGGCCTTCATAGGAAGTCTCATGCTCGCGGCGATCACCTCGGCGATCATGTCGACGGCGGAGGCGCTGCTGATAGTGGCCGGTTCCGCACTCTCCGAGGATATTTTCCAGACCTTCTTTCAGCGGAGCGCCAGTCCGCGGCGGCGTCTGATCGTGGGACGGATAGGCGTATTCGTGGTAGGTGCCGTGCCGCTGCTGTTCGTGCTCACGGGTGTCGGGAAGGGAGAGCTGATCCAGCTCATAGTGCTGCTCTTCAGCGCGTTGATGGCGGCGAGCTTCTTCGCGCCGGTCATCGGTGGGATCTTCTGGCGACGTGCGACGCGTGAAGGTGCGATAGCTGCGATGCTGCTCGGCGTCGCGTCGGCGGGCGCGTGGAAGTTGTGGGGTGCGGAGGCCATCGACCCGGTGCTGCCGGGATTCGTGGTCTCGGTCGTGTCGTACGTGGTGGTGAGTCTACTGACGCCGCCGCCGCCGGCCAGCGCGCTGGCGCCGTACTTCCCGGAGCGGGACTCGACTCCTCGGTGAGAACCGCCTCGACGGTGTGGGGTCGCCCCCGGTCGTGACCACGATTCCGCCGCTCCGTTCTTGCGGAGATGCAACATACTGTATACAATAGCGAGGCGAGCTGGTCGGTGGAGACGTCCGTGCCGCCGCCCGAACCCTCTCCGTCGCCGATTCGCCGCCTATGTGGCTCGACAGCGTACCCAGGACGGAACCCCTCGAGCTGAACCCGGAGTCGGCTCGCTCCGCCACCGAGCACGCGCTCGTCGAGCGCATCCGCGCGGACGATGTCGATGCTTTCGAGGAGCTCTTCCGCGCCTACTACGCGCCGCTCACCAGCTTCGCGTATGCGCATTCCGATTCGCGCGAGGTGGCCGAGGAGATCGTCCAGGAGCTGTTCCTCGCCATCTGGGAGCGGCGCGCCGAGTGGCAGGTGACGACGCATCTGCGGTCGTACCTGTACGTGGCTACCCTCAACCGCGTGCGAAGCTTCCGACGCAGCCAGCGCGTGCATCGCGCCGCGCACGATGTCCTGGCGCGCGACGGGCGCGCCAGGAATGCTCACGAGGCGCCCGAGCGGAGCGATGACGCCATCGCCCACCATGAAACAGCCAGCGCGATTCGCACCGCCATCGCCGAGCTCCCCGCGCGCACGCGCGAGGTCTTTCTGCTCAACCGCGATGCGGGCCTCTCGTACCGCGAGGTCGCCATGCGGCTCGGCGTGACTGTGAAGACCGTCGAGTTTCACATGGGCCGCGCCCTGGCGAGCCTGCGCGAGCGTTTGGCCGACTGGTAGCGACGGGGGTCAGGCACTTTTTGTAGAGGCCTCTGCGGCAAAGCCGCCGAGGCCTCTACAAAAAGTGCCTGACCCCCATCGCTAGGGTAGCGGCGCACTCGCGCGTCTCGGGTTGTGATGACACCAGCCGAACGCGAAGATCTCGATCCCATCACGCTCGCGCGCTTTCTCTCCGGTGAGAGCGACGCCATGGAGGCAGCGCGCGTGCGCCGCTGGATGGCTACCGACCCCGCGAACGCGGATATCGTAGCGCAACTGCGCGCGGCGTGGATACCCGGCGCAAGCAGGGACGAGAGCTGGGATGTGGAGAGCGCCTGGCGCCGCGTGAGTCCGCGCAGCGGCGTGAATGCACCGCACGCTGAGCGGGCGGCCGGTGGCGCAGCTCGCAGCCCTTCCATAATGCCGTTGACATCGCAGCGCGCGCCGCGCTGGGGCGCGCCGCTCGCGATAGCTGCGGCTCTGCTCATGGCCGTCGGGCTGTGGCGCGTCGCTCCGGCGCCGAGGAGCGTGAATAGCTCGCCGCCAGTCGTGGAGTCGACGCGCACGATCGCGACTCGAGCTGGCGAACGCGCCGAGATGACGCTGGGCGATGGCATCGCCGTCGTGCTGGCACCCGGAAGTCGGCTGCGCTACTCGGGAGCCGACCCCTCGAGCGGGCGTTGGGATGTGTACCTCGAGGGCGAGGCCTTCTTCCAGGTGAAGCACGATTCCAGCCGTCCCTTCGTGGTCCGCACCGCCGATGCGGTGACGGAGGATCTCGGAACAGAGTTCAGCGTGCGCCGCTACGACGGAGAGC
>JBIQLU010000016.1:19402-32544 GCA_044463985.1 Gemmatimonas aurantiaca
GCGCGGCACGCAGCTCTCTGGAGCGCATGCCGCCACGACACAGCTCTCCGCAGGCCAGGTGGGCAGGGTCGGCGACGACGGCCACGCACCGACGGTCGCTCCGGTAAATGCCCAGTCGTACTTCGCGTGGACGCAGGGGTGGCTCGTCTTCCACGACGCCACGCTCTCCGAAGTGTCATCCGATCTCGCGCTCTGGTACGACATCGAAATAGTCATCGCCGATTCCACGCTCCTCGATCGTCGTCTGGAAGCGTCGTTCAAGGCCGCTACCGCCGACGATGCTCTGCACATCGTGGCGACTTCGCTCGGCGTGAACATCGAGCGACACGATCGACGAGTAGTCATCTCACGGAAGCGTTCCTCATGAGCAGAGCACACCACCATCGCACCGCCGCTCCGCTGGCGGCCTGGGCGATCCGTCACGCCTTTCAGCGGGAGGGATTCATGAAATCGAGCGTCCGCGGTGCAGCGCGAGCAGGGAGCTGGGGGCTCGCGCTGTTCCTGGCATTGGGATCCGTATTGGAGGTCGGTGCCGCTCAGACGGGAGCGCCGCCGGGCAGCGAGATGCGCGTGGCGTCCAGCGAGCCGGCCTTCTACTACGTCATCAAGGGAGACAAGGGGAAGGCCGACGTGCGCGCGGACGCGAGCGGCGCTGCCGCGTTCCGCCGGCGCGTCTCGCTCGATCTCCGCGATGCGTCCATCACCAGCGCATTGCGCGAGCTCTCGCGCCAGACCGGGCTGCATCTCTCGTACAGCCCCGACCTGATTCCGCCGGAGAGTCGCGTGACCATCCGCGTCGATGGCCTCTCGGTCGCGGCTGCACTCACCGAGGTTCTGCTCGGTACGGAGCTCGACGTCGAGCTCACCGCGGCGGATCAGGCGACGCTCGTGCCGCGGACGGGCACGCGCGCCGAGCCGGCCACCGTCACCGGCACCGTACGCGCCGAAACCGGCGAAGCCATCCCCTCGGCCACGGTCGCTGTCCAGTCGCTGAACATCGGCACCATGACCGACGAGCAGGGACGCTATTCCATCTCGATCCCCGATTCACGGCTCACTGGCGAACCGATCACCGTGCTCGCCCGCCGCATCGGCTACAGCGCACAGACCGCGAGCGTCATTCCGAGAGCCGGAGAGACTACCACGCTCGACTTCGTGCTCCCGGTGGTGATCAACACGCTTCAGGGCGTGGTCACCACGGCGCTCGGCGTGCAGCGCGAGAAGAGCCAGCTCGGCACGGCTCAGCAGCAGATCAACAGCGAAGATCTCAACACCACGCGATCGCAGAACTTCGTCGACCAGCTAGCGGGCAAGGTCGCCGGCATGACGATGATCGGCTCGGGTACTCCGGGCGGCTCGACGAAAATAACGATCCGGGGCTCCAACTCCATCAACGGCGACAACTCGCCGCTCTTCGTGATAGATGGAGTGCCCGTCTCCAGCGACAACCGCGGCAGCTCGTACAACCAGGGATCGCTCACCAACCAGAGCTCGCCGGGGATCGACCTCGGAAACGTGATGAGCGACATCAATCCCGACGACATCGCCTCCATCTCCGTACTGAAAGGACCGAACGCTGCGGCGCTCTACGGCTCCCGCGCGGCGAACGGCGTGATCGTGATAACCACCAAGCACGGTGCCGACACCGATTCGAACCTCAGGGTGTCGCTGAGCAGCACGTTCACCTGGGACAGGCCGTCAAAGTACATGGAGTGGCAGGACATGTACGGCCAGGGCTCGGGTGGACAGTTCTCATACGTGGACGGCCGGGGCAACGGCATCAACGATGCGGCGGCACAGAGCTGGGGACCGCGCATGGATGGGCAGCTCATCCCGCAGTTCGACAGCCCCGTGATCGATGGCGTGCGGCAGGCGACTCCGTTCATCCCGCACCCCGACAACGCTGACAGCTTCTTCCAGACGGGGCACAGCTTCACGAACAGCGTCGCGGTCGCGGGCGGCACGGACCGGGCCAACGGGCGACTTTCGATGGGCTACACGCGTATCCAGGGCGTGATCCCGAACAACCGCTTCAAGAATCTCTCGACGTCGCTCGCCGGCGGCTTCCGGCAGGGGAAGTTCTCCAGCACCGGTTCCATCCAGTACTCCCAGAACCGCGCGTACAACCGTCCGCCCGACGGCTACAACACTTCCATAGTTCAGCAATTCCTCTGGTGGGGACGGCAGGTGAACATGGAATCGCTGCGGAACAGGTACTACACGGAGAACGGGGATCTCTTCAACTGGAACTCGACGTTCCACAATAATCCCTACTGGCTCCAGTACGAGAACCCGGAGTTCGACGTGCGGAACAGGGCGATCGGGAGCATCAGCGGCAGCTATGAACTCGGCCAAGGGCTCTCCGTCACGCTGCGCGGCGGCCACGATTTCTACAACTGGAACATCGACCGCGCCTTCGCGAAGGGGAACATCCAATGGACCGACCCGAACTACGCGGGCGCGTTCTCGGTCGCGAATCAGCACAATACGGAGACGAACGTCGACCTGCTGGTCAGTCTGGACAGATCGATAACGGATCGTCTGGCGCTCAACGGTCTCGTGGGCGGAACGCTGCGCGGCACGAAGTTCGGCAGGACCAACATCGCCACCAGGGGCATATCGGTGCTCGGCATCTACAACGTGGCGAATGCCGCGATCGCTCCCACACTTCAGCAGTTCGAATCCGAGCAGCGGGTGCACAGCGTTTACGGATCGCTCGCGTTCACGTGGGACGACTGGTGGACCGTGGAGGGAACCGGCCGCTCGGACTGGTCGTCGACTCTCCCGACGGGCAACAACTCGTACTTCTATCCGGGCATCAACACTTCGGTGGTCCTCACCAACGCGATCCCGAGCCTGGCAACCGGCGTTCTCTCCTACGCGAAGCTTCGCGCGGCCTATGCCCGCGTGGGCAGCTCCGCGTCGCCGTATCAGCTCCTCACGGTGTTCCAGGGTTCTTCATCCAAGTTCGGGCCGCTCCCGCTCTTCTCGCTGGATGACAATCTCGCGAACGCCAATCTCAAACCGGAGCTCACCACCAGCGCCGAGGTCGGAGCGGAGCTCGCGTTCCTGGACGGACGGGTAACGCTGGACGCCAGCTACTACTCCAAGAACACGAAGAACCAGATTCTCAACCTCGTCATCCCGCCCACCTCCGGCTATTCGACCCAGGCGATCAACGCGGGGCACATCTCGAACAAGGGCTTCGAGGCCAGCCTCGGCGTGACTCCGCTGCGGTCGGAGAACGGTCTCCAGTGGACGAGCACTTTCAACTACGCCACGAACAAGAGCAAGGTCGTCTCGCTTGCGCCGGGCCTCACTTCGGTCGTGCTGGCGACCACGTGGAGTGCGACGGTCACCGCGACTGCGGGGCAGCCCTACGGTCAGCTCAACGGCGCGCGCTTTCTTCGCAACGACGACGGCGAACTGATCACGTCCAACGGGATGCCCGTGCGCGGAGCTCAGGACGTGCTGGGCAACATCAACCCGAGCTGGATCGGCGGCTGGAACAACGAGTTCAAGTACGGGAGCTTCACGGGCAGCTTCCTCTTCGACTTCCACGTCGGGGGGAAGATGTTCAGCACCACCAACATGATGTGTGACCTGAGCGGACAGTGCGCCAACACTCTGAAAGGTCGCGAGGTGGATTGGGACGATCCCGGCGTGGTCGTGAAGGGAATCGACCGGGAGACGGGCGAGCCGAACACGATCAACATCACTTCGGAGCGCTATTTCGGAGCGCTGTGGGGAATTCACGAGCAGTACGTCTACGACGCCGGGTATGTGAAGCTGCGCGAGGCCCGGATCGGCTACCAGCTTCCCGCGTCGCTTCTGGGTCGCGTCGGTGTGTCGAGTGCGACGCTCTCGCTCGTGGGTCGCAACCTCTGGACGCATTCCAGCATTCCGAACATCGATCCCGAGTTCACGTACGGTACCGGCAACTCGCAGGGCTTCGAGTACGCGACGCTGCCCACCAATCGCACCGTCGGAATCACCCTGCAGGTCACCCCCTGAGCCCTTACGCGCAACCCGATTCGAGGAATTGACAGATGACCAGGACCTGGCTCGGCGTCGTAGGGATCACCCTCGTGATCGGCACCGTCGCGTGCCATACCGACAGCATCACCGACGCCAATCGCAACCCCAACGATCCGACCAGCGCGCCGCCTGGTGCGCTCTTCACCAACGCTACCATCACTTCCGTACGGCGGTGGACCGGCTTCGGCTCCGCGGCCGTGCTGGCGCAGCACTTCTCGAGCGTGCTCTATCCGACGGTCGACACGTACGCCACATTGCAGGCCTCCAACACCAACGGCACCTTCACATCGACGTATACCAACGACCTCGCCGATTTCCGGCAGGTCGTTCAGGCGGGTAAGGCGTCGGGTCAGGCCGGCATCTACGGCCCGGCCATGGTGCTCATGACATGGGACTTCAGCAATCTCACCGACCAATGGGGTGACATACCATACTCCGAGGCGCTGCAAGCGGATTCGGGCATCGTCACACCGAAGTACGACGCTCAGAAGGACATCTACGACGACATCTTCGCGAAGCTGTCGCAGGCGGCCAATGACATGGCCGCGGTACCGGCGGGCGCTCCTACCCTCGGCGCATCCGATCCCATATACGATGGCGATCTCGGAAAGTGGCGCCGCTTCGCCAACTCGCTGCGCGCACGACATGCGATGCGGATCACGAACGTGGATATCACGAAGGCGGATATGGAACTCCATGCCGCGTTCGACGATCCGGGTGGGGTGTTCCAGTCGAATGACGACAACGCCAAAGTCGATTGGCCGGGCGATGGCATTTACGACAACCCGTTCGCGACCGGCGTCAAGTCGCGTCTCGATGTGCGAGTCGCGCGGACGCTCACCGATCTGATGGACGGCGACCCGCGGCTCCCGGTTTTCGCGATGCCCGTGGTCGATTCGTCAGTGTACTCGAGCGGCTACGGCGGCGAACCGTCGGGTCTCACCCCGGACTCGGCGGGCCAGTGGTTCCGTCTCGCGTCGTGGCCGGGCGCCATCTTTGGACCGGGCGTCACCTCCTACGGTACCTATGGAACGGCAGACGGCCTCAAAACGCCCTCGTACATCATGACGTACTCGGAGCTGCTCTTCCTCCGCGCCGAAGCTGCAGAACGTGGGCTCGGAGGCCTGTCATCTGGCGAGGCGGCCGATGACTACTACGCCGCCATACGCGCTTCGATGGAACAGTGGGGTGTGACCGATGAGGGAGCGATCGCCACGTTCCTCGCCCGGCCGGAGATCGCCTACAAGGGCGGCGATGATGGGCTCGAGCAGATCGCGATTCAGAAATGGATCGCTCTCTTCTCGGTGAGTTATCAGGTCTGGGCCGAGTGGCGTCGCACCTGCCAGCCCGAGACGGTTGCGCCCGGACCCGCGGCCATCGTTCCGTACGTTCCGCGACGGTTCTATTACAGCACTACCGAGGCTCTGGTGAATGCGGAGAATCTCAATGCGGCCATCGGCCGGCAGGGGCCGGACGACTTCGGCACCCGGATATGGTGGGACTCGAAGCCGGAGAATGCTCCGACGTGTCACTGAGGCTGGAGTGGTCATGAGTCGCGCCGTGCGTACGCCCGGGCCAGGTCCGTGGACCCGACGCGCCATGCAGATGCTCGGCGTGGTCGCACTCCTTGCGCTTGCGGCGACGCAGGCCATGGCGCAGCGGCCGAACCAGCGGGCCGACTCCGTGCCGCTCCGGGCGGACTACCGTAACATCGACGAGCTGCTCGCGAAGCTTCCCCGTGTGACGGCGCCAGCGTTCGCCGAGAGCGACGGCCTGGAGTTGGGCGCCATCCAGCTCGCATGCCTCGACCGCCTGCAACCGCTGCAGCCCCGGCGCAACCAGGCGCGCACCGCTGCTGCGGACAGCGCCGCCGCAAGCGCTGCAGACAGCTCCGCCGACAGCACGCGCACGCGCGACGCCTCGGCCGAGCGAGGCGAGAACTACTTCTGGGTCGCCAGCTATTCGCTGGTTGCCAGGAACAATCAGACCCGCGCCTTCTGGGGATGCGACGATTGGCATTCCGCGGTGAGCTCCACCTGGGCTACCGCATTTCTTCTCGAGCGCTTTCCCAACTCCGCTCTCCAGGAACTCTCGCGCGAGAAGCTGGCCGACCACCTGGGCGCGTCGAATCTGGCCGGCGAACTGGAGTTCTTCCAGGCATCGGCCGCCGCGATCAATCCGATTCCGTACTCGGGCCAGCGTGGTCTCTTCGAGCGCCCGTACGGTTTCGCGTGGCTGCTCAAGCTCTACTCGGCGCTGTACACCTGGCCAGACTCGGCGGCGCGCAAGTGGACGTCGAACGCCGCGCCGCTGGCGAACTGGATGGCTGACTCGCTGGGCGCGTACTTCGCCGCATTGCCGGTCGCCGCACGCGACGGCGACCAGTCGAACACCGCGCTCAGTCTCATGCTCGCACTCGACTACGCCGAAGTGGTGGGTGACTTGCCGCTGCGCCGGAACGTCATCGCGACCGCGCGGCGATTCTATCTGACCGACAAAGCGTGCAAGGTCGAGGCGGAGGCAGCGGCAGGGCGTGCCTCGCGCGGCGGTGGGAACGGGCGCCCGGCGCGCGCCGACTCGGCGCGGCGGGCGACCCGCGCGGACACGGGATACAACGATCTGAGCGCACCGGGTGCGGCGCCGCCACCGCGCCGCCGTCGCGCGGGACCGGGCGATGTGGTGTCGCCATGTCTCACCGAGGCTGCACTCATGTCGCGCGTGCTGGGACGGAACGAGTTCGCGAACTGGCTTCGCGACTTTCTCCCGCCGCTGGAATCGGGCCGCTTCTCGCCGCTCACGGAGCCAGCCGGCGGCACCGAAGCGGTGCCCGCCAGCGACAGCGCGCGTCTGAGCGGTCTCTCATTCCAGCGCGCGCAGGCCATGGAACGGATCGCGGCAGCGCTGCCCGCCAGTGATCCGTGGGTGAACGCACTGCACCGCATCTCGGCGATCCATGGGAAACGCGGGTTCGATCTGATGCGCGGCGACGTGTCGGGAATATCGTGGCTCCCGGCGTACGCGCTGTTGTACATCGAAGCGAGGAAGACGCCGTGAAGCCAACGACGACCATCGCACTGTTGATCACGGCCTTGTGCGCAGCGCTCGCTCCGGTTGCCGGAGCGCAGGCACCCTCGGATTCGACACGGCCGAAAGAGAAGGAATTCAAGGACCTGGCGTCCTTCTACGCATCCCTCCCCAACCCGGCCGGGGCGAAGCTGGACGGTGCGCGCGCGCTGATGCTATCGGCGCTGCCGCTCTCGTGCGTCGACCACCCGCATCCACGGCCGAGCACCCCTCCTTACCTGTGGGAGCCGACCTACACGCCAGTGGACAGCTTCGAGACGAAGCGTGCATTCTACGGCTGCTACGACTGGCACTCCGCGGTCAACTCCACGTGGACGCTGGTCAAACTCCTGAAGCTCTTTCCCGACCTGCCCACCGGACCCGCGATTCGTGAGCAACTCGATCGCCATCTCGGTGCATCCAATATCGTCGGCGAGGTGGAGTTCTTCAGGGGTGCGGGGCGCTTCGAGCTGCCTTACGGATACGGCTGGCTCCTCCGTCTGCAGGGAGAGCTGAAGTCGTGGGACGATCCGGATGCGAAACGCTGGGCGACCAATTTGCAGCCACTGGCGACGTTGCTCGCCGGCCGGATGACGACGTATCTCGACACGCTCCAGCAACCCGTTCGTGTGGGTGTGCACCCGAACACGGCGATGGCGATGGATAACGCGCTCGAGTACGCCGCTGACTTCGACCCGGAACTCGACAGTGCGATTCGCAGGAATGCGACCCGGATGTTCGCGCGCGACATCAACTGCAACACCGCCGCCGAGCCCGGGCCGAGTGATTTCATGTCGCCGTGCCTGTACGAAGCGGTGATCATGGGCCGGCTCATGGAACGATCCACCTACCTGAAGTGGCTCGATCGATTTCTTCCGCCCATACAATCGGTCGCGTTCCGGCCACTGACGAAGACCATGGGCCTGGAATACGCACGAAGCGAGAACGCGTCAGTCTCCGCCACGTCGCATCTCGTGGGGCTCTCGCTCGTCCGTGCGATGCTGATGGCGAAGCTGGCCAACCTTCTTCCTGACGACGATCCGCGCGTGCCGGTTCTGCGCAGGCTGGCGGTGGTGCAGGCGGCGTTCGGGCTGCCGCAGATCGGAGCCGTGGGTTACGACGGCACTCACTATTACGCCACCTGGGTGACGTTCTATCTGGTCGAGATGCCCAGCACGGTGGGCCGGAACGCACGGGCAGCACGATGACATCCGATGTCGCCACGCGCCGTGCTCTGTCAGCGGGAATCAGGGTAGTGCCGAAGGTGGCGCGATCGCTGCTGGTCGCTCTCGCCGTTGCCCTCCTGCCACTTGCCATACACGGCCAGGATGCTCGTGGGCTCCGGAGCACGGACATCGCGGGGCTGCGCGGACTGCGCGACGTGCAGATCTCGCCCGACGGCAAGCACGTGGCGTACGCCATCGTGCGCAACGATCGCCCTGGTCGCTCCTATTCCGAATCGTGGATCCGCGACCTCGCGCGGGGAGACGTCACTCGACTCGGCGGCGAGCGAGGCGGCGCCTCGAATCCGCGCTGGTCGCCCGACGGCAAGCTCATAGCCTACTTTGGCCGGGCCGGCGACAGCAGCGGCGTGATCGTCGCCCATGCCGATGGCTCGTCACCACGCTTCATCGCGAGCGTGAGCGGCACCAACGCGGTGCTCCCTTCCACCGGCGAGCGGCTCGCGTGGTCGCCCGACGGAAAGCATGTCGCCTTCGTTTCCAGCACTCCCGGACCGGAAGCGGACGCCAACGGCGACCCGATGGTCATCACGCGCTACGCCTACAAGCCCACCGCCAGCGAAGGACTGACGCGTTTCAATGACAATCGCCGTGTCCATATCTTCGTGGCGGATGTGGCAACCGGGAAGGCGCGACAGCTCACATCCGGCGACCGCTACGAGCATTCGATCGACTGGTCGCCAGACGGGCGCGAGATCCTGTTCGTATCCAATCCCGAGGAAGACCAGGACCGCGACTTCAACTACGACATCTTCGCAGTGAGCGTCGCATCGGGCACCGTTCGCCCGGTAGTGGAGACGCGAAGCGTGGAGTACCAGCCAGTCTGGTCGCCTGATGGCTCCATGCTCGCCTACCTCGGTACCACGCGCGAGCTGACGTCGTCGGAAACCACCATGGAGGACACCCATGTCTGGGTGGCCAACGCGGACGGTACGAACCGGCGCGAGCTCGGGAAGGCGATCGACAACCGTCAGGGCGCGCCGGAATGGTCGGCGGACGGGAAGTCGCTCTATACCGTGGTGCGCGAGCGCGGGATGGCGAAGCTCTATCGCATTCCCGTGAATGGTGCTCGTGCGGAAGTCGTGGTTGGCGATACCGGCACGGTGGGGTCGTGGTCGCTTTCTTCCGCCGGCACGCTGGCGTATTCGTTCTCGTCGCCCACGGAGCCGGCCAGCCTGGTTCTGCAGCAGCGCGATGGCTCGCGCCGGGCGCTCCTCGCGTTGAACGAGGAGTTGCTGCAATCACGTACGCTCGCTCGCGTCGAGTCGTTCACGTTCACGAGCCGCGACGGCCTGCGGGTGGAAGCCTTTCTCACGCAGCCGCTCGGCCGCACCGCGAACTCGAAGCACCCGCTCATAGTCGACATCCACGGCGGGCCGCACGGCCAGCAGGGACCATCGTTCAACCAGAAGGCACAGGTGTACGCCGCACACGGCTACGCGGTGCTCATGGTGAACTATCGTGGCTCGACCGGCTACGGGCAGAAGTTCACCGATGCCATTTTCGGGGATCAGAACGGCGGTGAGGCGGAAGACGTGTTGAACGCCGTGGACACGGCGCTGGCGCGCTACCCCTGGCTGGATGCGAGCAGACTCGGAGTCGAGGGCGGCAGTTACGGTGGTCAGCTCACGAACTGGATCATCACACGCACCGATCGCTTCAGAGCCGCGATCCCGATCGCCGGGATCTCGAACCTGGTGAGCTTCAACTATATGTCCTACTACCACGACTACCTCGCCGTGGAGTTCGGCGCGTATCCGCACCAGAACGGTATAATGGACACGCTCTGGGCGCGGAGCCCGCTGCGCTACGTTGCGCGCGTGAAGACGCCCACGATGTTCGTTCACGGCGAGAACGACAACGACGTCCCGATTGCCGAGGCGGAGCAGTATTACATAGCGCTGAAGGACGTGGGGGTGCCGACCATAATGGTACGGTATCCCCGTGAGGGACACGGAGTGCGCGAGATCGCACATGTGACGGACCTCCTCGACCGCAGCATGGCATGGTACGATCGCTGGTTCGCGGCAGGAAACTGAGCATGGCAGAGACGAGCGCCATCACTCCGTTCGCGAAGCGCTGACCGCGGGGAGGGGGCGGACCGTGGAAGCTTCACCGACCATCGCGCCGCTCGGCGACTGTGCGCTGCTGGCGACATTCGCGCGCGTCATCTCGTGGGAAGCGGGAGAGCGCGTGCGCGCCGCCGCCGCGCGGGTCCGCGACCTCGCGCGTACGGAGATCACGGACGTGGTCCCGTCCTACACCACGCTCGGCGTGTACTACGACGCAGCGTCAATCGATTACGCCGCGGTCGTCGCGCTGGTGGCGCCGCTCCTCGAGACGGACGATGCGCGGGATGCGAAGAGTGACGCGGCGCTGCTCGAGATCCCCGTCCGCTACGACGGTCCCGACCTCCAGGAGGTCGCCGAACGCACCGGTCTCACGGTGGACGAAGTGATCGCGCGACACTCCGCGCACAGCTACCGCGCCTACGCGTGCGGCTTCCAGCCCGGCTTCGCGTACCTCGGTGATCTCGATGAGGCGCTCGCGCTCCCGCGTCGCTCGTCGCCGCGACTGCGCGTGCCGCCCGGATCGGTTGCGATCGCCGGGAGGCAGACCGCGGTGTATCCGCTGCAGACGCCCGGCGGCTGGCACCTCATCGGTACCACGACGCTCCGCATGTTCGACGCGACGCGCGAACCGCCGGCGCTCATCCGGCCCGGCGACGAAGTGCGCTTCGTGAGAGAGGAAGCGTGATCACAGTTACCGCGGCGCCGCCGTTCGCGACCATCCAGGATCTGGGACGTTTTGGCTATCGCGACAGTGGCGTGCCGGTATCCGGGTTGGCCGATCGCGACGGCGGCGCGGCGCTCAACGCGATCCTCGGCAACGAACCCGACACCGCGATGATCGAGTGGGCCGTCGCCGGCGGCACGCTGCGCTTCGAGAGCGACTGCGTGTTCGCGATAGGCGGCGCGGACGCCGAATGCACCGTGGATGGTGAGAGGGTGCAGAGCTGGAACCGGATGCATGCGCGCGCCGGCACCGAGCTCGTGGTGGAGCGGATCACTCGCGGGCGCTTCCTCATGATTGCCGTGCGCGGCGGAATCGATGTGCCCGTAGTGATGGGCAGTCGCTCCACTCTCCTGAGCGCGTCGTTCGGGGGGCACGAGGGGAGGAGGCTGAAGAAGGGGGACGTGCTTCCGGTTGGGGAGAGAAAAGAAGGAGAGACGAGGGGAAGTACGAGTGGCATCCCGCCGTCGCTCGATGGCGCCGTGCACATCGTTCGCGGTCCGCAGGCCGACCTCTTCGATGCGCGCGCATGGGAAACGCTGCTCGGCGCCGAACTCGCGGTGTCGCACGCGTCCGATCGCACGGGCTACCGGCTGCAGGGTGCCACGCTCTCGTGCAGCGTTCCAGCCGCGCTCCCATCCGAGCCGACGTGCGTCGGCGCTATTCAGGTGCCTGACGGCGGCGAGCCGATCGTCATCATGCACGACGGTCCCACCATCGGCGGCTACCCGAAGATCGCCGTCATCCGCGCGATGTCCATCTCGCGCTTCGCGCAGCACACGCCCGGCGAGCGGGTGAAGTTCGTACTCGACGAATAGAGAGCGCACGCATGACTGCACCCAGCGGCACGCAACGACGCGGCATCGCCTCCGCGCTCCTCGGCGCGGCGTTCCTGATGGCGACGTCCGCCGTCGGGCCCGGGTTCCTCACACAGACTGCGGTGTTCACCGCCGAGCTCGGGGCGAGCTGCGCGTTCGTCATCCTCGCGTCGGTGATCTTCGATCTCGCCGCGCAGCTCAACATCTGGCCCGTGATCGTGGCGAGCGGCGAGCGCGCGCAGGATGTGGCGAACCGCGTGCTCCCAGGGCTCGGCTACTTCCTCGCCGCGCTCGTGGCGCTCGGCGGACTCGCCTTCAACATCGGCAACGTCGCGGGCGCGGGGCTCGGGATGAACGTGATGTTCGGCATCCCCGTGTCCACCGGCGCGGCGATCAGCGCAGCGATAGCGATCGGCATCTTCCTGGTGAAGGAAGCGGGACGCGCGATGGACCGCTTCGCGCTCGTGATGGGCTTCGTGATGATCGCGCTCACCGCGTACGTGGCAGTCGCGTCGCACCCGCCGCTCGCCGAGGCCGCGCTGCGAACGGTGGCGCCCACCCGCCTCGATGCGTTCGCGATAGTCACGCTCGTGGGTGGCACGGTGGGCGGCTACATAACCTTCGCCGGCGCGCACCGGCTGCTCGATGCCGGAGTGACGGGCGCCGAGTCCGTGCGCAGCGCGAACGGGTCGGCCATCACCGCGATAGGCGTGGCGTCGCTCATGCGCGTGCTCCTCTTCCTCGCCGCGCTCGGCGTGGTCGCGGCGGGCCTCACGCTCGATCCCGCGAACCCGCCCGCGTCGGTATTCAGGCACGCCACGGGGAACGCCGGCTACCGGATCTTCGGCGTGGTGATGTGGGCAGCGGCGATCACGTCGGTGGTGGGCGCGGCGTACACGTCGATCTCCTTCCTGCGCGGCCTCGCGCGCGGCATCGACCAGCAGTGGTCGCGCTGGGTGGTGGCGTTCATCGCGATCTCCGCGATAGTCTTCCTGCTCGTGGGCCGCCCGGTGCGCATCCTGGTGCTGGTGGGTGCGCTCAACGGCCTGATATTGCCGTTGTCGCTCGGCGTGATGCTCGTGGCGGCGTACCGGAGCGACATCGTGGGCGCGTACCGGCACCCGCGCTGGCTTGCCGCGGCCGGCGTGCTGGTCGCGCTGGCGATGCTGCTGCTCGGCGTGTACACGAT
>JBIQLU010000016.1:32644-36552 GCA_044463985.1 Gemmatimonas aurantiaca
CCGCGGCCGGCGTGCTGGTCGCGCTGGCGATGCTGCTGCTCGGCGTGTACACGATCGTGACGCAGATACCGAAATTCGTGTAGTCCGGCGGGCCATGCAGTTGCCGGATACGTACGATACAGGTAGTTTGTACGTATGGCACGTACGCATGGAGGTCACCGTGTCCAGCAGAACGAAATCGACCGGCCACCCGCGCCGCCCCGCCCGGGGCCAGGCAAGCAAGAAGACGCTCAATCTCGATCAGGAGCTCCTGGATCGTGCGCGCCACACGCTCGGCGCCCGAACCGAGACGGATACCATCACGCAGGCGCTCGAAGTGGTCGTGCGCCGGGGAGAGCAGATCCGGGGGCTGCGCGAGTTGGCCGCACTGGGACCCATCGATAGCCGCAGAATAGACGGGTAGTTCCGGCCGCGCGGGAATGCACGCCCGTGTGCCGCGCGAAGGCATTCACGGCAATCATCAGCGAACATGCCACCATCGCCGCCCCTCTACATCGCTGACACCAATGTCTACGTGACCGCAGCCAACGATGCGCGGGCAAGGGAGCGATTCGAGGAGTTTCTCGAGAGTCACGGTCCTCTGCTGGTGAGCGCGGTGGTCGTGGCGGAGGTATTGATCGGAGTCGCCGATACGGCACGCCACGCAGCGGTGATACGCGCGTTGAGCGCGGGTGCTGCGGTGGCCGCGCCGACCAGCGACGACTGGATGCGTGCCGCGTGGTCAGTGGCGAAGCTGGGCGGCGGCACGGTGACGAGAAACAGGTCCTTCTGGAACGATGCGCTGCTCGCCGCGCAATGCGCACGCCTCGGCGTCACGCTGGTCACGCACAACGGCTCCGACTTCCGGCGTCTGGCCCGCCACCTCGGCGTACGCGCCGTGGCGCCGTTTCCCTGAGACGAGTCGAGGATCCGAACATGAACGAATCGACCGAAGGCGCACGACGCGCCGGCGTCGTCGACGGCGCTGCCGTCGGCAGAGCTTTCCTGGACGACGTGCGCGAGCGCTTCGCGAGCGTGAAGAAGTCCGTGGAGCGCGCCGCCGCGCAGGTGGACGACGGACACTACTTCGAGCCGCTCGAGGCGGACGGCAACAGCATCGCGCTGCTCATGAAGCACATGAGCGGCAATCTCGAGTCGCGCTTCACCGATTTCCTCACCAGCGATGGCGAGAAGCCCACGCGCGACCGCGACGCGGAGTTCGTGCTGGAGCCGACCGACACGCGCGACACGATAGCCGCGAGGTGGGAGCGCGGCTGGAGCGCGCTCTCGCACGCGCTCGATGCGCTCGGCGCCGACGATCTCCTGAAGGTCGTGCAGATACGCGGCGAGCCGCATACCGTGGTGCAGGCGCTGCTGCGGCAGGTGGCGCACCAGTCGCAGCACGCGGGCCAGGTGATCATCCTGGCCCGGCACTGGGCGGGCGGAAAATGGGAGACGCTGAGCATCCCGCGCGGGAAGTCGAAGGAGTACGGAGCAGAGATGCAGCGCCGGGCGGCGCGCTGATCGTCAGCTCGCGTAAGCTTCTCCGCCGGTAACGATCCGGCGCTCCACGCCGATCGCTTCGAGGAAGCCGGCGTCGTGGCTCGCGACCAGCAGCGCGCCGTCGTACTCTCCGAGCGCGCTCTCCAGCGCTTCCTGCGCATCGAGGTCCATGTGATTCGTGGGCTCGTCGAGGAGCAGGAGCGACGGCGGATGCTCGCCGCCGAGCACGCATGCGAGTGCCGCGCGGAGCCGCTGTCCGCCGCTCAGCGTTCCCGCGGTCTGCAGCGCCGCCTCGTGCGAGAAGAGAAAGCGCGCAAGCGCATAGCGCGCCGCTTCTTCTTCCATGCGTGGATGGAAGAGGCGGAAGTTCTCCAGCACCGAGCGCGCGGGGTCGAGCGCTGCGCCCTCCTGATCGAGCCACGCCACTTCGCGCGGCTCCGGGAGTCGCACGCTCCCGGCGTCGGGCGTGATGCGTCCGGCGATGACGCGCAGCAGCGTGCTCTTCCCGCTGCCGTTGGGTCCGACCACGCTCACGCGCTCCGGTCCCACTATCGTGAGCGACACGCCATCGAGTACCGGGGGCTCGGTGCCGGGAAAGCGCACCGTGACATCGAGCAGCTCGAGCACGGTTCTCCCAGCGGGAAGCCCGGTGGACGCGAGAGCGAAGCGCGGGCTCTCCCGCGCTTCGACGCGGCTGCGCGCGGCCGTCACGCGCTCGCGGCGCTCCTCCAGCTCGCGCTCGATCCCGGCGCGCACGCGGGCGCCGGTGCTCTCCGCCTTCGCCTTGCGCGTATTCAGCAGGATCTTCGGCATGTTCGCGGTGGCACGTTCGCGCCGTCCCCGCGCTTCGCGACGCACCTGCCGTTCGCGTGTCTCACGCGCCTCGCGTTCGCCGAGTCGTAGAGCGGCGCGGGCGCTGTCCAGTTCGCGCAGTGCGGCGTCGTCTTCCAGCTCCCGCCGCTCGCGGTACGCGTCGTAGTTGCCGCCGTAGGTGCGCACGCCGAGCGCGGAGAGCTCGACGATGCGATCCATCCGCCGGAGCAGCGCGCGGTCGTGACTCACGCAGAGGAGGCCGCCCGTCCAGCTCTCGACGAATGCGTACAGCGCGTTGCGGCTCCCGGCATCGAGATGATTGGTTGGTTCGTCGAGGAAAAGAAAGTCGGGCCGCGCGAGTGCGAGCCCGGCCAGCGCGACGCGCGTCGCTTCGCCGCCGCTCACAGTGCCCACGGGGCGGTCGAGCGAGAGATGCTCCAGCCCGAAGCGCGCGAGTGCGGCGGCCGCGCGCGCGGGAAGCTCCCAGTCATCGCCCACGAGCTCGATGTCGGCGAGCGTCCCGTGGCCAGCTTCCATCCGCTGGAGCGCGAGGAGCTGGTCGTGGATGCCGAGTACGACGGAGAGCGGAGCGTCCGGATCGGGATGGAAGTCCTGCGGGAGCACCGCCACCACCGCCGCGCGGTGCACGGATCCGGACGACGGCGCGAGCTCGCCCGCGAGCAGGCGGACGAGCGTCGACTTGCCGGACCCATTGGGCCCGACCAGGCCGGTGCGTTCCCGGCCGAATGAAAGAGCTAGATCGTGAAAGAGCTCGCGGCCGTCAGGGAGCGCGTAGTACAGGCGCTCCGCGACGATGCGTGCGTCGCTCGAGTTGGTGATGGGTGACATGCGGATACACTCCGGTCCAGTCGGTTCGATATGGGTGAGCACCGAGAAGGACCTTCCGCATGTAGACCTCGCGAGCGGGGTGAGAGCTCCCGAACCGGTCCGGCGCATCGAGCGCGCGCCGCCGGCGGGCATCGGAAAGATCGTCGATCGCCGGAGGGATGGTCAACCGACGCTTCGGAAATGCCTTTCACCGGGTGCTTGCGCTGACCTCTGGCTCGCAAAGCGTCTCGCTGTGGAAGGCCGCGCGCAGAGCGTCTCCCGGGAATCCTTGCCTGCTCCCTCCGTGACCGGCGGATATCATTCGTGAGTACCATACTCCGAATTCGGAAGAGAAGAAAAATGCGAAACGGGAAGGGGTCGCTTCGGCGGCCGATGGCAATCAAGCCCGATCTGTTCGCGACCAACTTCGCTCGCACGTTCGGCACTACGGTGGGCACGCTCAAGGAGAAACGCGATTCCGCGCTCTCCACGGACGGCGGCACACAGCGAACGGATCGAGATGCAGCCACGAAGGGCGCGAAGCACGTCCGGCATCGTCCGTGATCGCCGAGCACGCCGGTGCGCAGGGGGAGCACATCGTGGATATGCTGGCCTCGCCGAGTGCCGATGATCTCCTCGAGACCGTGAAGATTCGTGGCGCGCAGCACACGGTGATGCAGGCGTCATTGCCGAAGGGATCTGCGTGACCATCACTGTGACAGGCAGTACGGGCACCATCGGTGCCGAGCTCGTACGCCTGCTCTCCGAAGCCGAGGCGCCGGTGC
>JBIQLU010000017.1:0-29041 GCA_044463985.1 Gemmatimonas aurantiaca
AAGCGGGCGCCGATGGAGAGGGTGGAACGGGCGGGGGTGGCGAAGATGCTGGGGGGGACACCGGAGAGCCAGCGATCGGTGTGGGAGTACTGCAGGGTGACTTCCAGGGGGATGGAAGTGCGGCCGGCTACGTAGGAGGCGACGGAGGAATAGACGATGCCGAAGCCGTATACCGTGGCGGAGGTGCTGGCGACATTCAGGATCGATGCGTCGACGCTTCCGTCATCGGCGGTGTAGGACGTGGCATCGTCGTGGCGATGGACGTAGCGCGCGCCAAGCATGAAGTGCTGCCCGAGCGAGAGCCGCGGCGTCGCCTCGAGCTCGTAGTAGTCGCCGGGCTCGATGCGCGCACTCGCGAGAACTGCATCCGAGAACGGATCGTCCCGGGGAGCCACGCGCACCACACGCGTCACCGGAAGCTGCCGAACGTAGCGGCCGGTGAGACTCAGCCAGAAGCGCCGACCGAAGATGAGATCCCACTGCGATGCGGCACCCACGTCGGTCTGAGCATCGCCGGTGCCGATGGCGACGCGGTGCGATGCGTGCGCTGGCGTACCGGTGCCGAGTCGAACCAGACCGGTGACGGCGCTGCGCACGTGGAAGCCCGCTGGTCGAGTCCGCTCCGCTTCGGACTGCTCTCCGATCCAGACGAGCTTCGCCCAGACTTCGGCATCGCCGATCGCGCTCTGCCCGAACATGCGCACCGAGTCGGCATGGCCCGCGGAGACGACCGCCGGGTACCACGTCACCACTCCGTAGGTCCCGACCGACGGAACGAGAGCACCGATAGTGAGTCTGTCCAGCACTCCGAAGTCGAGAGCGATCGGCGTGCTTCGCACCCGCGCATCCACGTCCACACTCGAGCCGTCGCCGGCGGTGATGCGCTGCTCGAACCGGGTCCAGTCGTTGAGAAAGCCGAGGCGCACCATGCCGGCCGGCAGCGTCACGGCGTCATCACCAAACCCGACTGCCGCCTGCGCCTGCAGCGGCGAGATCGACAGGACTTCAGCACCGAGCGCGACCGCGAGGGCAGTCGCCCCCAGCACGCAACGCACTGCGCGCGTCGCACGCGCGATGAGAAGCATCGCTGGAGCCGGGCACTCCGACGTACGGGCTCTGCAGGCGCGGCCTGACGCTCGCTGATTCTGGAGAGGCGGCAAGGGTACGAGAAAGGAGATGAGCGGACGGCGGGCTCCCCGCCCGGTGGTGACCGGCAAGCTAGCGAAGATCACACCGTCACTCCAGTGGCGACTACGTGCGTCGAGGCCAGTGCTCGCGCCACTCGCGGCAACGTCGCGCATATATTCCTGCGCATGATGTCGACGTCTCTTCCAGCGTATTCTTCCGCGACCACTCCCGCCGCTTGAGCACTCTACCGAAGTCCGGTGTCCCGTGGCAGGTCACCGGCAACCACTGGCTGTCGCTTCCCTGCATCCATCCGGCGGACGGCGCCGTTTACGCGCTCGGCATACTTCATCGGCGCGCACGCGCCGCGGTGGAGTTCGCGGGCTCGCCTCGTTTCCTCGAAGGACAGGGCGACCCGCTTCTGCGACCCGTGCTCGCGGTCGATGGGACGGAGCGCAAGCTCGGCGAGCACGGCCTGGCATGGGAGCGCGCATTGAACTGGCTCCCCACCTTCGTCTGCACCGTCGACTCGCTCCTCGTGCGTGGAACGCTCTGCGCCCCCTTCGGGCGCGACGCCGACCTGGCGGGCGCGGTCTACGCGTTCGCGATAGAGAATCGCGGCACCGAGGAACGCAGAATCACGCTCTCGCTCGAGGGAGTGCTGGGACATCGCCAGATGCGGGTGCGTTCTCCGCGAGCCACGGACGATGCGAATCGCGTCTCCGTGGGTGCAGGCGACGTCGTCATCCTGGAAGGGAGCGCACAGCCGACAATCGCGGCACTGGCCGTCGCCGCCGATGGCGCGGCAAAGGTCGAGCTGGAGGAAGGCGATCATCCGGGCTTCGCTCTGCGTCGCGAGTTCACGATTCCTCCCGGCGCCGCACGGAGCGAGGCGTTCTACATCGCCGCGGGACCGGAGCGCGACGGAGCCGAAGCCACGGTTGCTGCGATGCGAAGACGTGGATGGACCGAGCTCCTCTCCATCACGCGCGACTCGCTCCGCGATCTCGAGCAGACCGTCGGGCACGATGGGATCGATCGGCTCGTGAATCGCAATCTCATGTTCGCGTATTTCTACGGAGTCGGGCGCGCGCTCGACGACGCTCACTTCTACCTGGTGCGCTCGCGCGCACCGTGGAACGGTCGCGGCGTGACTGTGCGCGACTGGGAAGCGCTCGCGTGGACGTTTCCCGCGATACTGCTCGCCGATGCGGGTCTTGCGCGTGAGCTCCTCCTGCGTGCCTGCGAACTGCACGGCTACGCTCCCGGCAACGGCGTGCACTACTTCGACGGCACGCTCTTCGAACCCGGCTTTCTGCTGGAGGGGGTGGCAGCGTTCGCGATCGCGACCGACCGCTACATCCGCGAGTCCGGCGACGAACAGATCGTGGAGGAGCCGGTGGTGGCGGACACGCTGTACGCTTCGTGGGAGGATCTCGGCACGAGGCGCGACCAGCACGTCCCGCTCTACACAACGGAGGTACTCCCGTCCGGAGCGCAGGCGCCGTTCCCGTTCACCCTGCACGGCAACGCCGTCGTGGCGCAGGCGCTCGACGTCTTTCGCCGCACGCTGGACGAGGAGAGTGCGCGCTCGGTCGAGGACCCGGAAGCCGTTCGCGCCGCGCTTCGAAGACACTTCGCACTCGAGCGGGAAGGGAAGGTGACCTTCGGTTCCGCCATCGATCTCGCGGGACGCGCGCATACCGACGATGATCCGAGCGGATCGGCCTACTGGCTCCCGCTCTACGAAGCGGTGGAGCGCTACGACTCCGTCTACCGCCGTACGGTGCGCGGACTCGGCACCGAACCGGCCTCGCTGTCACAGCAGTGCGCGCGGCTCCTCGGGCCGGACGCCGGCGAGGTATTGCAGTGGCTTCGACGTGCTCCCCTCGACAACGGATTCGCGGCCGAGCTGGTTGATGCGGATGGGCGCGCAGTCGCGAACGGTGGTGACGCGGCGCTCGCCGGGCTGCTCGCCTGGTGCGCATGGTACGCGGTGCACGCCCTCGGCGTGCACCCGTGATGCAGACAGAGCCGTAGCATTTCGCCCCTCGCTTCGGATGCGGGGAGGGGCTAGTCTTCGGACCAACGGATGTAGCCGCCAGCTACGCTGGCACGCGACCACGAGCGGAACGACGCCGACGCTCCCCGATTCCAGTCCGGAGGGAACGACATGAACCTGCTCAGTTCTTCGTTGCTCGCTGTTGTGCTGATCGCGACCCCGCTCGTCTCCGCCGCGGCGCAGGGTTTCCAGCTCAACGAGATCGGTACCTGCGCCATGACGCGCGGCTCTGCCGCCACTGCCGCTACGTGCGGCGATCCGTCAGTGATCTACTGGAACCCGGCGGCTGCGGTGGACATCCCGTGGTGGTCCGCGTACGCGGGAGTCGCGGCGATAGCGGTGAATGGATCTTTCACCGCAGATACCTCGGGACGAGTGGATGATGCCAACGCGCCCGTGGAGTTTCCTCCCCACCTCTTCGTGAATTACGCGGACCCGAACGGGAAGTGGGCCGTGGGCCTCGGCGCATACGTGCCGTACGGACTCACGTCGCAGTGGCACGATGACTTCGCCGGCCGCTTCACCGCGCTCGAGGCGTCGCTGCAGACCATCTACGTGCAACCGAACTTCGCGTGGCGTTTCGCGCGAGGGTGGTCGGTGGGCGGCGGTCCGGTGATCGGATACTCGAAGGTGAAGCTGCGCCAGTCGATCGACCTCGCGTCGCAGACGGCGACAGTGATTGGCGGCACGCCGATCACGTTCGGCATGCTCGGCGTGCCGGCGCGCACCGAGTTCGCGCGCGCGACGTTGAAGGGGAGCGCCACCGCGCTCGGATTCAACGTCGGCATCCACGGCAGCCTGACGCCGAACCTGCAGCTCGGGGTTCGATACCTGTCGCAGCTCAGTTTCGATTACGACGACGCGGACGCCGACTTCGGCCAGGTGAACACCGGCATCATACTCCCCGCCGGCAATCCGCTCGATGCGCCGGCCGGCACGCCGCTGGATGCACTCCTCGCCGATCAGTTCACGACCGGTGCGCCGCTCACTTCGCGCAGCGTCTCCACACGCATCAGACACCCGTCGCAGCTCCAGGTCGATCTCGGATATACGGGGATCACGAACACAGTGCTTTCCGCCGGCGTGTCGTGGACGAAATTCTCTTCGTTCGACGAGCTGCCCATCGATTTCGGCGGCGAGAACCCGCCCCCGGATCGGGAGCTGGTCGAGGACTACGATGATTCGTGGTCGATACGCGCAGGTGTGGAGCGCGCCTTCGCCATAGGGATCAAGGGACGCGCGGGCTTCAACTACATCCGCACGCCCGCGCCGGACATCACGGTCACGCCGCTTCTCCCGGACATGAACCGGAAGAACTACACGGTGGGCATCGGCATACCGATCACTCTGCATTACACGGTGGATCTCGGCTATCTCAGAGTGGACACCGACGGGCGGCGCGGTCGCATCGTCGAACGTCCGGAGGGAACTGCCACCGCTGCCCAGCTCAACTCCGGCTTCTACACGCTCGACGCGAACGTCTTCTCGCTCAGCGTTCGAGCCAACTTCTGAACACCACCCACAGGGAGAGCACGAACATGAGTCGCATGCAATTGCTCGCCCGCGCAGCGGCCGCCCTCGCAATGGGTGTCGCGATCGCCGGGTGCAGTGACACGAAGGAGCTCGTCCGTCCGACGCCGCCGCTCGATCCGATCTTCGCGAGATATGTGGCGCTCGGCAACAGCATCACGGCAGGGATGCAGTCGGGCGGCATCAACGACTCGACGCAGATGCAGAGCTACGCGGTGCTGCTGGCGGCGAAGATGGGCACGCCTTTCAGCGTACCGCTGCTGTCGCGTCCGGGATGTCCGCCCCCTATCGACGACATCGTCACCGGCCATCGGGTCGGCGGAGGGACGGGTACGACCTGTCTGCTGCGGGCGGACGTGGATGGCCAGGCCGTCATCAACAACGTTGCGGTACCCAACGCCACGGTCTCCGATCCCACCGACCCGCTCGGACAGGGCGCGAACAACGCGCTCTCCATGCTGATCCTCGGCGGCCGGACGCAGGCACAGCGCGCCAGCGACGCACGGCCGACGTTCGCGAGCGTGTGGATCGGCAACAACGACGTGCTGACGGCCGCCGTCGCGGGTATTCTCACGCCGCTGCCGGGAGTTTCGCCCGGGCTCACCGACGTCGAGACGTTCACCACGAAGTACGGCGACATGCTCCACCAGCTCGCCCCGGCAGGGTCTGCGGAGAGCGGCCGCTTCGCGCCGGGCGCGCCGCAGGGCGGCGTTCTGATCGGCGTGGTGAACGTGACCAACATCCCGCTCTTCATCCCCGCGGTCGCGATCCTGAATCCGCAGGTGAAGGCGGCGGCCGAGCAGTTCATCGGGAAGACGCTCACGGTGGATGCGAGCTGCACTCCCACGACTCAGTCTCTCCTCGATTTCCGACTCCTGACCGAGATCAAGGCCGGCACGCAACCCGACACCATCGCCTGCGCGCCGATCGCGAACCATCCGCGACTGCTCGGCGACATCTTCGTACTCGACCCGGCGGAGATCGTGACGATCACGGAGCGAGTCGCCGCGTACAACGCCGCGATACAACAGGCGGCCGAGGGATTGGGCTGGGCGTACGTGGATCCCAATCCCGCACTGCTCGAGTTGCGAGGTACGGGAGGCATCCCACTCGTCCCGGATCTGACGAATCCAGGGGCACCGTTCGGCGCGTACTTTTCGCTCGACGGTGTCCATCCATCGGCGGCGGGTCAGCAGTTGCTGGCCGATCTGATCGCGCTGGGGATAAACGAGAAGTACGGCACCGCGCTCGCGGTTCCCAGCGGCGTGGCGCCATAGCATCCCGCGACGGACAGCGGCAGACCGCGTGGAGTTCGGGAGGCACCCGGGTGGCGAAATGGCAGACGCGGGAGACTTAAAATCTCCTCCCCGCAAGGGGGTGCGGGTTCGATTCCCGCCCCGGGTACATCTCGAACGTGCGCGCGATCTGGTGATGCTCCACGGCTGGAACGCCACCGCGTATCAGATCCTGAACCCGGGCATCTCGCACTGGTTCTCGGACCGCGGCGATGCCGTGATCGGGTACGCACGCAGCGGACGAGTGCTCGTGGCGGCGGGCGCGCCTGTGTGTACGCTCGAGCGCATCGCCGAAGTGGCGGCGGAATTCGAGGAGTTCGCCGGCTCGGCGGGTGAGCGAGTCTGTTACTTCGGGGCGGGCGAGCGGCTCGAGTCCGTCTACGAACGAGAGGAGAGGCACAGCATAGTCGGGCTGGGAGCACAGCCGAGCTGGGATCCCGCGGACTGGCCGAACATAGTTCGTGGCAAGGCGTCGCTCCGCGCGCAGCTCAATCGCGCGCGCAACAAGAACGTGTCGGTGGCCCTCTGGCCATCGGCACGAGCGGCGGATGCACCCGAGCTACGCGAGCGACTCGCGGAGTGGCTCGCCACGCGACGTCTCCCCACGCTGCACTTCCTGGTCGAGCCGGAGACGCTGGACCGGCTCGCCGACCGCCGGGTGTTCGTTGCCGAACGCGGCGACAGCGTAGTGGGATTCCTCATAGCGTCGCCGGTACCCGCGCGTCGGGGCTGGCTGATCGAACAGATCATTCGAGGCGATGCGGCACCGAACGGAACGGCGGAGCTGCTGATCGATCACGCCATGCGCTCGCTCGCGGCCGAGGACGCGCACTATGTCACGCTCGGTCTCGCGCCGCTCTCGCGACATTCGAGCTACGATCGACTTCCGAATCCGATCTGGCTGCGCGGCACGCTGCGTTGGGTGCGAGCGCACGGCCGACGGTTCTACAACTTCGAGGGACTCGACGCGTTCAAGTCGAAGTTCGAGCCGCACACGTGGGAGGAGATCACTGCCATCTCCTACGGACGGACGTTTCCGCCCGAGTCGCTGTACGCGATAGTCGAGGCGTTTGGCGGTCGATCTCCGGTCGCGTTCGTCGCGCACGCTCTGGCGAAGGCCGTGGTACAGGAGGCGAGCTGGCTGAGAGAACGACTGGCGTGATGTAAAGAAATTGCTCTGGCACCCGAAGTGCTGCTGTCGTATGTTGGACGGCACGATACAGAAGGTGCGGCCGCGACAGGATCGCCGCTCCGGCGAGTGTCTGTTCGCGATCTTCATCGCCGCCGCCCGTAGCCCCGGTAGCGCCGTAGTGCACTCCAGTTGGGGGTGGTCTATGAAGAAGCGTGCATGGGCGAAGGCAGTTCTGGTGGCAACTATCTCCCTTGCCTGCTGGAAGAGTCCTTCGCGAACGTCCGGTGTCCACCCGAGCGGCGAGCCTGTTCGGCTCGTCGTCATGAACACCGGGTGGGAAGATCAGGTGGTGTACAGCTACTACCTCGGGCACAAGTACAGACTTGGAATCGTCACGGGGCTGACTACGGGAGTGCTCAGGGTACCCAGGGGGAGCATCCAGGTCGGGAACACTCTTCAACTTCTCGTGCATCCGATCGGGGGAAGCGAAGACCTGCTCTCGGACATGGTGACGCTGAACGAGGGGCAACACCCGGAGCTCACCATCAATCCCTCCACGAGCAGCGCCTTCCTCTCGGTGATGCCCGACCCGCTCTGACTCGCCGAGGCGGCTGAACGATCCGGAGAACACGAATGGGGCAGCCATCGACGGCTGCCCCATTCGTGTTCTCCGGATCGTCACGCAGCGGGAGGCGTCACGTGCCTCTCCTCAGAATGGGATCTCGCTTTCATCGAGCTGCGGCCGGGTATCTTCGGCGACCGCCGCGCCTTCCGGCGTCGACTCCTGCTGCGTCGCTTCTTCGGACTTTTGCGTCGACCGCTTTCCGGCGGCTCGCGGAGCCTTCGCCGGCCAGATCACGCCGTCGCAATCACGATCGCGGCACTTGAAGTCCGGCGCCTTCGGGTTCCGCTTGCCGAGCCGGTTGTCCCACATCTTGCCGCCGCAGCGCGGGCACGGGGGAACGTCGTTAGGCAGAGTCACGCGCTTGAACTCGAGAGGCTGGTTCTCCCCGCTGTCTGCGCTCGGAGCATCGGCGCGCGCCATGCGGGAGCGCGCCTGCCGCCGATCGTACGCACTCTGCGGATCCTCGAGTGCCTTGGCGTACTTGCCGTCGCCATCCATCTGCACCCAGTTCTGACCCATCTCGTACAACTCGTGAGCGATGCCGAAACGAACCGCGACGCGCTTGAACGCGTCCGTAGACGCCTGCTTGTAGTCTTTTCCGGTCCCGACATCCTCGCGCACCACGCCGAGGATCTGAAGCCGGGCCTTGAAGGCGCACGCAGCGGGCTCGGGGAAATCACTCTCTCCCGCGCCTGCGGGTGACGGGAGGAGTTCGATGGTGAGACTCCACTCACCTGGCACCACGCTGTCCAGTCGTTCGCGTACCGTCTGCGCGTCGATGTAGGAAACGAACCGCGCGAAGAACTTTCCATCGCGCATGACGGGCCTGCCATCCTGCCGCCACGCGGTAACACCGGGAGGGAGGGGCGCTGCGAGCTGTGCCCATACGTCTTCGCTCTGCTGCGCGCTGTGTGCTTCATGTCTCGCTATCATGTCCAGTCCAACCTATTTCGTCTGAGTCCCAGGCTTGAAGCGCTTTCGGACCGCTGCAACCGCCGGACATTCGCGTCCGTGCGCGCAGTACCACCCGTGCCGGTCGTAGAAGACCAGGTGGGTGGTGTCGTCTCCGAAAGGCAGGTCATCCACCCTGAATAGCTGCATCACCGTAGTACCTTCTCCGCATGCAGCCTGCGGATCGAGCTCGCGGATGCGCATCAGCTCGACGGGCGCATTAGCCCTGCCGGCCGCGACGATCTTTGCCGCCTTCCGCTGCGCTCGCTTGCCACGTGGGGCCTTGGGCCGGGGAACGGCTGCCTCTCTGGCTCGCCCTTTCACGATCCCTCCGGCCGCGCCGCGCGGCGTCTCATGCACCGCGAGGTGCTCTGCCGAACCCCCGCGATGCGCTCCCTCGAGGTTTCCATCTCCTCCCGCGCGCTCCGTGCGCGCCGCTTGACAGGTAAGGGGCACCGCCCGTTCCGCCGAATCGCTCACGCCCGCCCGCCGAAACACGCGCGAAAGCCTGAAATACAAGGCTTTACGTAGCTTGATGTGATGTACTTCAGGAAGCACGATGCCCCTCCAATTTCGGCGTCTGTTCGGGCTCCTCCAATCTACCAAAACCCCGCTTCGCTGTCAATCGAAGCGACACAACTGCTTCCTGATCGAAAAGCCGGCCGCTACTTTCTCTCGCCATGATCGACTGCTCCACCGACTCGCTCCTCTCGCACCCTCGTGCCAACGGGCGACCCATCCCTCCGCGGGCTCTTCCGTAATGGCACCCAGGCCCGTCGCCGTCATCGGACTCGGCTGTATTGGCGGCTCGCTCGCACGCGCACTGGTCGCACAGGAGGTCGAGGTGCGTGGCTGGAGCGCCTCCGCTTTCGATCGCGAGCAGGCTTCCAGAGCCGGCGTCATCATCGGCTCCTCGGAGGACGTCGGGCTCACGGAAGCATGCTCGACGGCTGGAATCGTGGTGCTGGCCGTGCCAATCCACACCGTGGCATCGGTAGCCGCCACCGTGCGCGGCATGATGCCGCGAAACGCCAAGCTCCTCCACGTGTGCGGCCTCCAGTCGCGCGCAGCGCTCGAGGCGAGTCCGCCCATCCACGAACGCCTGGTCGGCACGCACCCGCTGGCCGGCTCGCATGACACGGGTTTCGCTGCGTCTCGCCCGGAACTGTTCGTCGACGCCGTGATCAGCGCGGAGGAGCGCGCCGACGCCAAAACGCGCTCCTGCATCGAATGGCTCTGGCACACTGTCGGTGCCCGGCGCGTCGACTATCGAACCGCGGACGCACACGACCGGCTCATGGCCTGGGTCAGCCACCTCCCGCAGCTCACCGCCACGGCGCTCGCCGCCACTCTCGCGGCCGGCGGGGTCGATGCCCGGACCATAGGCACCGGGGCCCGCGACACCACGCGCCTGGCGGCGAGCGATCTTGGGTCGTGGCCCACTCTCCTCGCCGGTACGCCAGACGAGCTGGACGCGGCACTCGGGCTCCTCCTCGATACCATCTCGCGCCTCCGCGACTCGCTCGGATCCGGCGATGGCGAAGCGCTCGCGTCGATCTGGAACAGTGCACGGGCATGGCGCCGCGAAGGCGCCAGCACCGCCGGAGCGCCGTCGCTCCAGCCCGGGCGGAGCCGTTCCGGCCCGGAGCATGGGGGTGTTCGATGAGAGTTCACGGCACAGTACGCGTGCCTGGAGACAAGTCGATTTCCCACCGATCGTTGATGCTCGCCGCTCTCGCCGAGGGAAGGTCCACCATCACGGGCATCCTCGATTCGGCAGACGTGAGGAGCACCGCATCCGTGCTGCGCGCGCTCGGAGCAGGGATCCCGACGATCTCGGATCGGATCGCCATCGATGGACGCGGCGTGCGCTCGTTCCGGGAACCCGTTGTGGACCTCGACTGCGGCAACAGCGGCACCACTACGCGCCTCATGGCGGGAGTGGCGTCCGCCTGCGCGTTCACCTCGCGGTTCGTGGGTGACGCGAGCCTCAGTCGGCGGCCGATGCAACGCGTGGCGCGGCCACTCGGCGCGATGGGCGCCGCCTTCGACTTCGAGGCGGGCGACGGTCTCCCCATGCGTATCAGCGGCGGCGCCTTGAAATCGATTGCGTGGAAGAGCGAGGCGGCGAGCGCGCAGATCAAGAGCGCGATTCTCCTTGCCGGCGTCGCGGCAAACGTGGAAGTGGAGGTGAACGAGCCGGGTCGGTCGCGCGATCACACCGAGCGCATGCTCGGCGCGCAGGGCGCGACGGTCACGATCGACGGCGGTCGCGTGACGCTCATTCCTCCCCCTGACGGGAGGCTCGCGCCGCTGCAGATCGCGGTACCAAGCGACCCATCATCGGCCGCGTTTCTCGCGGCGCTCGCGGCGATCGCGCAGGAAGGGTCGATCGAGCTGTCGGACCTCTGTCTCAACCCCACTCGCACCGGATTCTTTCGCGCACTCGAACGAATGGGAGCGGCAGTGGAAGTCGGCGACGTGAGGGACGAGGGCGGGGAAGATGTCGGGACCGTAACGGTCCACGCGTCATCGCTCTCCGGGATCGACGTGCCGGTGGCTGACGTGCCATCCATGATCGACGAGCTGCCGCTGCTGGCGTGTGTGGCATCTCGCGCCAGCGGCGTGACTCGCGTGAGCGGCGCCGCCGAATTACGGCTGAAGGAGAGCGACAGGATAGCGCTCGTGGTTTCGAATCTGCGAGCGGTAGGCGTGACGGCTCACGAATCGCCGGACGGCTTCACGGTGGAGGGTGGCGATCATCCGCTCGCCGGGCGCGTACGCACCCTCGGCGATCACCGCATCGCCATGGCGTTCGGTGTGCTCGGAGCGCTCCCCGGGAATCGGATCGAGGTCGACGACGCGGCGTGCGTCGCCGTGTCGTATCCCGCCTTCTGGGAAGATCTCCGTCTCGCGGTGGTGGCTTGACGTGACCCTGCTCGTGATCGCGATCGACGGGCCGGCGGCGTCGGGCAAGTCATCGACTGCACGGATGGTGTCGGAGCGTCTCGGATTCTGTCACGTCGACTCGGGTTCTCTCTACAGGGCCGCGACGGCGGCGGCTCTGCGACGCTCTCCCGACGCGGATGCGTGGAGCGAAGAGGACGTGCGACGCGCAGTCGGTTCCGTCGCACTTCGCCCCGAGCCGGGCGCCGTGGTGCCGCTCCTGGACGGCGAGGAGGTCGCCGACGAATTGCGCGGCGCGGAGGTGACCCGCAACGTCTCGCGCGTGGCGCAGATGCCGCGCATCCGCGACTGGGTGAACGATCTCGTTCGCGCGGCGGCAACCCGGCACAGCGTCGTGGTCGACGGGCGTGACATCGGGACTGTGGTTTTCCCGAAGGCCGACCTGAAGATCTTTCTCGTGGCCGATCCGTGGGAGCGCGCCCGCCGCCGGCTGGTCCAGCGCTTCGGGAGAGATCCCGACGAACCGGAGATAGCGGCCGAGACCGAGCGGCTGGTTCTGAGGGACGCTCGTGACGCGACGCAGACGGTGCAGGCGAAGGATGCCGTCCTCATCGACACGACCCACCTCACGCAGGAGGCGCAGGTGGAGCGGATCGTGGCGCTGGCCCAGGTACTGGCCGCGCGCAAATAGGGTGCTATTGCGGTAACCCCCGGGCGCCGCTAGTTTTACAGGTTCACATGTGCCGTTCGCTGACGCGACCTGTGGCGGGTCGCGTCTTGCGTTTGGCCCCTTTACCATCTTACTCGACGCGGCGAGCCTAAATAGACCGCGGGCCAGGAGAAACACTTCGGTATGCCCGAGCTAGAAGAAAGGACATCCACCGGCGTGGAGACTGCACGCCGCGACAACGACAGAAGCAAGCTGCGTCTACTCTCCCACGGCGACAACCGCTGGGATGAAGACGAGTACTCGCCCGAAGAGGAGGCGCGGCTCATCGAGCTGTACGCCGGCACCCTCGCGTCCATAGACGAAGGCGAGATCGTCAAGAGCAAGGTTCTGGAGATCCGCGACAACCTCGTGATCCTCGACATCGGCTTCAAGTCCGAGGGCGCCGTACCACTCGAGGAGTTCAAGGACCATCCGGAGCTCAAGCCGGGCGACGAAGTGGAAGTGCTCCTCGAGCACCTGGAAGACCAGGAAGGCTCGGTAGTCCTCTCCAAGAAGAAGGCCGACTTCATGCGCGTGTGGGAGCGCATCCGTGTGGCCTACGAAGAGGACGAGCCGGTGGAAGGAACGCTGGTCAAGAAGATCAAGGGCGGCGTGGTGGTCGACCTCATGGGCGTAGACGCGTTCCTCCCCGGGTCGCAGATCGCGCTCCGTCGCGTTCCCAACATCGACGAGCTGCTCGGCCAGAAGTACGAGTTCAAGATCATCAAGCTCAACAAGCGCCGCCGCAACATCGTGGTCTCGCGTCGAGTGATCCTCGAGGTCGAGCGCGCCGGCAAGCGCGAGAAGCTGATGAAGGAGCTCCAGAAAGACCAGGTCCGCAAGGGAATCGTCAAGAACATCACCGACTTCGGTGCGTTCATCGATCTCGGCGGCGTGGACGGACTGCTCCACATCACCGACATGTCGTGGGGCCGCATCTCGCACCCGTCGGAGCTCGTCCAGATCGGCCAGGAGCTCGAGGTCAAGATTCTCGACATCGATTGGGATCGCGAGCGCATCTCGCTCGGCCTCAAGCAGCTCCAGAGCTACCCGTGGAAGGACGTGGCCGAGAAGTACCCGGTCGGCACGCGTGTGCACGGCAAGGTCGTCTCGATCACCAACTACGGCGCGTTCATCGAGCTGGAGCCGGGTATCGAAGGCCTCGTGCACATCAGCGAGATGAGCTGGACGCGCAACGTCCGCCACCCGTCGAAGCTCGTCTCGATCGGCGAGATGATCGAGGCGGTGGTGCTGAAGGTCGATCCGAACGAGGAGAAGATCTCGCTCGGCATGAAGCAGACCGAGCAGGATCCGTGGATGGTGCTCCCGCTCCGCTACCCGGTGGGTACGCGGATCTCGGGGAAGGTGCGCAACCTCACCTCCTTCGGCGCCTTCGTGGAGATCGAGCCGGGTATCGATGGTCTGATCCACATCTCCGACATGTCCTGGACGAAGCGTATCCAGCACCCGTCGGAAGTGGTGAAGAAGGGCGACACGGTAGACGTCGTGATCCTCAACATCGACGCCGACAACAAGCGCATCTCGCTCGGCCTCAAGCAGGCAACGGAAGATCCGTGGCTCAGCATCGGTGAGACGTATCCTGTCGGCACCGACGCTACGGGAACGGTGGCCCGTCTGATGGACAAGGGAATCGTGGTGGATATCGGCAACGACATCGAAGGGTTCGTGCCGATCAGCCAGCTCAACCTCGGCAAGCCGGTAGTCAACCCGGCGGACGACGTGTACGAGGGGATGATTCTCGACATGCGCGTGCTCGAGGTGGATCCGATCCACCGGCGGATCGTTCTCGCGGTCACGAACGTGCCCGAGGAGCAGCCGCCGCGTCCGGAAACGCCTTCCAAGGTCATTCCGATGGACTCGGAGGATGGCCCGCATTCGCTCGCGGATGCCGGCGATCTGGATGTCAGCACGGCGGTCGAAGACCCGGCGGAGAGCCAGGCCGAAGCGTCCGCCGAAGAGAACGAGAGCGAGGAAGCACCGGCCGAGTAGTATCGGGCAGCGCTTCTCTTCGTTCGAGGACTTCGAAGGCCGCGACGGCGCACTGCCGTCGCGGCCTTCTTGCATCGCGCTCCATTCCAGCGCGCGCGACGCTCACTCCGTGAGGCGGGGGAGCTCTTCACGCGTGCAGGTCACTCTGGGGTGGAGGGGATCCGACAGGTCCATCTTCTCCCATGGCACGCAGTAGCCGCGATGTTCGCGCGCTCTTCCGAGCCAACGCAGCGGCGGAAATGCGCGCAGACTCACGGCGAGCCGCTCGAGCAGCGCTGCCGGGCCGAGATCGTACTGGTAAACGAGCAAGCCATCCACGTTTGGCGTGGCCCTGATTTCCTCGATGCGCCCGACCGATCTCCCCTCGCGGTCGCGGACCTCGCGGCTGAGCAGTTCGTCCAGCGCCAGCGTTTGCCTGCTCATGAACCGGCGCCCGGCAAACGGCCCACGATGTGGTCGCGAACCCAGCGAGCACCGGCCATCGCCGCACTCTCATCCGAGTTCACTTCCACCCGTACGACTCTATCAGCGAGCGTGACCTTCGACCACGGAATGGAGAATGGTTCCCCATGGTTGATGCCGTAACGGCGACCGAGCGCGGTGAGCCACCGCCCGACCACACCGGGAAGTCGGCGAGTGAGCGCAGCACCGCCGACCCGAATGACGGTAACACTCGGCTGCGCGCCATCGCCGACCTCCATCGCCAGCCCGTCCACGCGTCCCATCTTCCGCCCGCGCGAGTCGACGAGCTGCTTGTCCAGAAGATCGCGCACCACGTGCACGTCAACCGCCTCCGAGAAGCTGCAGAGGAATCGTCACCACGGCGAGGATGCACGCCATGACGATCGTGAACGACACGACGATGTTTCCGATCCAGCCATTTGTGTGCTCACCGACGTAGACCGGATCGTTCATTATCACGATGAACGGGATGATCGCCAGAGGAAGCGTGGCGGCGGTGAGCGCCATGGAGATGCTCGTGACTCCGAGCGGACTCACGCCCAGCACGATCAACCACGGCGAGAGTGCGAGAAGCAGCGTGTAAACCAGGGCGAAGCGCGGCACGCGCGCCGGCGCTTCATCCTGGCCCCAGCGCCAGCCCAATCCCTGTGCAGCCATGTACGCTACCGCGAGACCGATCTCGAGAATCGCGCCGAAGCAGCCGATGAAGAGGGACGCCGCAAACAGGTAGATGCCCTTCTCCCCGAAGGCGCCAGTCAGCATCCGAGCGATCTGGTCGAGGCTCTTCAGCTCGATTCCCGCCGGGTGAAACTCCTGCGCCGACACCACCAGCACAGCCACGGCCAGCACTCCGCCGAGGCTCATTCCCATCGTCGCGACGAACCGGTTGAGTCCCAGGTAGCTCCTGTCCCACTTCCCCTCCACCGCGCCCGACGAATAGAAGTACATCAGGTATGGAGCGATCGTGGCGCCGATGATGTTCACGACGAGAAACCAGTAGTGCAGCTTCGAATGCGCGGGCGTCTCCGGTATGAGTCCGTGCGCGACCGCGCCCCAGTCGGGGGCAAGCTTCACTGCCGCCACGATGAACACGAGCGTCACGAGCCCCACGATCGGAACCCAGCGCTCCACCAGCGAGAACGGTCCCTTCCAGAGGGCGACCCATGCCAGGAAGGCGACCGGTACGGCCCACCAGCGCAGACTCACGCCGGTCGCGAGTTGCAGCGCGAAAGCAGCGCCACCCACCTCCGCGGCGAGCACCAGGTAGATCACGACAGAGAGCGTGGTCAGTGGTATGGCGAAATAATCGAAGCCGAATCGGTCGCGCATCGCGCCCGACACCGTGAGTCCGCTGACGGCGGCGAGGCGTCCCGACATCTCCACGAGGAAGATGAGGACCACGGTGCCGAGTACGATCGGCCAGATGAGCTGAAAGCGGAACGCGGCTCCTGCCTGCGCCGACGTCGCGATGGAACCCACCTCGAGAAAGCCGCCGATGCTCGTCACGATTCCGAGCGTGAGCTGCAGGATCTTCTTCATCTCCAGACGACCGTGGGCAACAAGCGGGCCGCGCTCCATCTGGCATATGCAGGGCACTTGCGGCTAGCTTATCGCGCGTATGACAATGCGAGAGAAACTCGAGCTCCTCGAGCAGCGTCGCTCGGAGTCCGAGCTCGGCGGGGGACGCCGTCGGCTGGAAGCGCAGCACGCGAAGGGGAAGCTTTCCGCGCGCGAGCGACTCGACATCCTGCTCGATGAGGGGAGCTTCGTCGAGCTGGATCGTTTCGTGACTCACCGCTCCACGGACTTCGGGCTGGAGGAGCAGCACGTCTACGGCGATGGGGTGGTCACTGGCTACGGTCGCATAGACGGGCGCCTGGTCTACGTCTTCTCGCAGGACTTCACCGTGCTCGGGGGTTCGCTCTCGGAGGCGCACGCCGAGAAGATCTGCAAGATCATGGATCTCGCGATGCGCAACGGAGCGCCGGTCATCGGACTCAACGACTCGGGCGGCGCGCGCATCCAGGAAGGAGTGGTCTCGCTCGGCGGGTACGCCGACATATTCCTCCGCAACACACTCGCTTCCGGCGTCGTGCCGCAGATTTCCGCCATACTCGGTCCGTGCGCCGGCGGCGCGGTGTACTCGCCGGCGATAACGGATTTCGTGTACATGGTGCGCGGCACGTCCTACATGTTCGTCACCGGTCCCAACGTCGTGAAGACCGTGACGCACGAGGACGTGACGATGGAGGATCTGGGCGGCGCCGATGCGCACGCGGGCACGTCGGGCGTGGCCCATTTCGTTCACGATTCGGAGTTCGCCTCGCTCGGCGCTATACGCGACATCTTCCGCTACATCCCGTCCAACAATCTCGGAGAACCGCCGCGCGGCGCCGGCACCGATCCGCGCGATCGCCGAGATGAGTCACTCCTCGATATCGTTCCCGACAATCCGAACAGGCCGTACGACATGCGCGACGTGATCCGGCGCGTGGTGGACGACGGCGAGTTCTACGAAGTCCAGGCGGACTTCGGACAGAACATTCTCTGCGGATTCGCCCACCTCGGTAGCTACTCCGTGGGTGTCGTCGCGAACCAGCCGGCGGTTCTCGCGGGAGTTCTCGACATCAATGCCTCCATCAAGGGTGCGCGCTTCATCCGCTTCTGCGATGCGTTCAACATCCCGCTGGTGACCTTCGAGGACGTGCCGGGTTTCCTCCCCGGAGTGGCGCAGGAGCACGGCGGCATCATCAAGCACGGCGCCAAGCTCCTCTTCGCGTACTGCGAGGCGACGGTGCCGAAGCTCACGGTGATCACGCGCAAGGCATACGGCGGGGCATACGACGTGATGAGCAGCAAGCACATACGGGGCGACTTCAACGTCGCGTGGCCCAGCGCCGAGATAGCCGTGATGGGTCCCAAGGGTGCGGTCGAGATACTGTTTCGCAAGGAGATCGCCGAGAGCGAAGATCAGCAGGCGGCGACCGACGAGAAGATCGAGGAGTATCGCGCGAAGTTCGCGCACCCGTACATCGCCGCGAGTCGCGGCTACGTGGATGACATCATCGATCCACGCGAGACGCGCCCGCGACTCATCGATGCGCTGGACACCCTGCAGGGGAAGCGGCAGCACAACCCGCCCAGAAAGCACGGGAACATCCCGCTCTGATGAGCACGGTCCTCCCGGCCGCCGCAGCGGCGCGTCCATTCGCCAGAGTACTCATCGCAAACAGAGGCGAGATCGCCCTCCGCGTGGTGAGGGCTTGCAGGGAGCTGGGAATCGAGGCTGTCGCGGTTTACAGCGATGCCGACGCCCGCGCTCCCCACGTTCGTGAAGCGGACCAGGCGGTACGGATCGGCGATTCGCCGTCGAAGGAGAGCTACCTCCGCGCCGACCGCATCATCGAGGCGGCGCTGCAGACCGGCGCCGAAGCGATCCACCCGGGTTACGGCTTTCTCTCCGAGCGCGAGAGTTTCGCACGGTCAGTGGTGGAGGCCGGCCTCGTTTTTGTGGGCCCTCCGCCCTCCGCCATCGCAGCGATGGGAAGCAAGACCGAAGCGCGACGGCTGGTGAGCGCCGCTGGAGTGCCTGTCGTTCCGGGAACGACCGATCCGCTCGCCGACGCCGACGAGGCCGCGCGCATCGCGGAAAGCTTCGGCTATCCGATACTCCTGAAGGCGGCCGCAGGTGGTGGTGGAAAGGGGATGCGCGTCGTGCACGACGCATCGGAGCTGCCCTCGTCGCTGGACGCGGCACGTCGCGAAGCGCTGAACGCGTTCGGCGACGACGCCGTTTACGTGGAGAAGTACATCGTCGGCCCGCGGCACGTCGAGATCCAGGTGCTCGGCGATGCTCACGGCAACATGCTCTCGCTCGGCGAGCGCGAGTGCTCGATCCAGCGCAGACACCAGAAGATGATCGAGGAAGCGCCGAGTGTGGCGGTCACGCCCGAACTGCGTCGCGAGATGGGCGAGACGGCGGTACGCGCGGCGCGTGCCGCGGGTTACGTGAACGCGGGAACCTGCGAGTTTCTTCTCGACCGCGACGGCCGATTCTACTTCCTCGAGATGAACACCCGCCTTCAGGTGGAGCATCCGGTCACGGAACTGGTAACCGGGCTCGATCTCGTGCAGTGGCAGTTGCGGATCGCTGCCGGCGAGCGGCTCCCGTTCCGGCAGGAGGAGATCGTACCGCGCGGGTGGGCTATCGAATGCCGCATCACGAGTGAGGATCCCGCGAATGGTTTCCTCCCATCGACGGGCGACATCACGTATCTCCGACTCCCCGGCGGTCCAGGGATCAGGTGGGATGGCGGGATCGGTATCGGAACGCGCGTGGAGCTCTTCTACGATCCGATGCTGGCGAAGCTGATAGTGTGGGCGCCATCGCGCATGGAAGCGATAGCGCGGATGCACCGGGCGCTGCTCGAGCTCACCATTCAGGGCGTGGACACATCGCGCGACTTCCACCTCCGAGTGATGGAGGACGCCGAATTCCAGCGCGGCGAGATCGGGATCCAGTGGCTGGAGGCGCGTCTGCCATCGCTCCTTTCGGTGACTCCTCCCGAGGGCGGCGAGGTTGCGGCCGTGATCACCGCAGCGCTTCTGGCCGAGCGCGATCGCTCGCTGCGATCGCGTCCGGCAGTCAACGGTTCGGTACCTGGTGATGTCGGTCGGGGCGGGGGCGCGACGGATGGATGGAGGAGTGCCGCGCGCCGCGAGGGAGTTGGCGGAGGTCGCGAGTAGTGGCGTCGGCCCGGCTGGAGATCGAATCCATCGCGGCAGGCGGCGACGGAGTGGCACGTTCGGACGGACTGGTGGTGTTCGTCCCGCGCACGGCGCCGGGCGACATCGCCGATGTGGAATGGACGGCGAAGAAGGGGAGCCGCTTCGCTCGGGGGCGCGCGCTCGCATTCGATGTCGAGTCTCCCACACGCGTCGACCCATCTTGCGAGCACTACGTACGCGATCGCTGCGGCGGCTGCCAGCTCCAGCACATCAGCTACCGGTCGCAGCTCGATGCGAAGAGCGTGATCGTTCGCGATGCCATCGAGAGAATCGGGAAGCGCGAGATCGGGCTCCCGTCGGTGCATGCGAGCGCGCGCGAGTGGCGCTACCGGCGGAAGCTGACGATGACGATGCGGCGAAGTTCCGGACGCTGGATTGCCGGCCTGCATGCGTACGACTCTCCCGACACCGTCTTCGATCTACGCGAGTGTCCCATCACCGAAGACGCGGTACTCGCGACGTGGCGTGAAATCATGAATGCATCCGACGAGCTCCCGCGCGCCGCCGAACTGCGCGGTGCCGTGAGCATCGGCGACGCCGGAGCCGCGTTGCTGCTCGAAGGAGGAACGCGCTGGCCGCGCGCACGGAATCTTCTGGAGCGCGTGCCGTCGCTCGCTGCGGTGTGGTGGCTCGCCGAGGGGAAGGACGAGGCGGAGCTCGTGGCGAACGCGGGCGACGCCGCCGGCGCGCCGGGCGCGTCCTTTCAGCAGGTCAACGCATCCGTGGCCCGCGAGCTCGCGTCGTACGTGAGGGGCCGCGTGGCAGCGCATGAGCCGCGCTCGGTAGTGGATGCGTACTCGGGCACCGGCGACCTCGCAGTCGAGCTGGCTCGCGATGGGATCCGCGTGACCGCGATAGAGCTGGACCGCGCCGCGGCCGCGCGTTGCGGCGCGCTGCTGCCGGACTCCTCGCGCTCGATAACGGGCCGAGTAGAGGAGGCACTCCCTTCCGTGTTGCCGGCCGACGTCGTCGTGCTCAATCCACCGCGCAAGGGAGTCGATGAGCGGGTGACGTCCGAGCTCGAGGAACGCGCTGCCGAAGTGCGCGCCATCGTGTATGTAAGCTGTAATCCCGCTACGCTCGCGCGCGACCTGTCGCGGCTGCCGCGCTGGCGGATCGCGTCGCTGCAGGCATTCGACATGTTTCCACAGACGGCGCACGTCGAAACCGTGTGCGAGCTGATCCCGGAGGCGGCGTGAGGTACATCGTGAGCGTGGGCGGCGAACGTACAGCCATCGATCTGGATGCCGGAGAGGCGACGATCGACGGACGCTCGATACCGGTGTCGCTCGGCGACGTGGATGGCACTCCCGTTCGCCTGGTGCGAATAGGCGACCGCGTGCACCGGGTGGTCGTGCGCGAGCGCGCCGGGCGGGGTCGGTACACGCTCTGGCTCGACGGCTTCAATTACGAGATCGAGGCGCTGGATGAACGAACCCGCACGATCCGCGATCTCACCGCGGCACAGAGCGGTCCGGTTGGGCCGGCGCCGCTCGTGGCACCCATGCCGGGGCTCATCGTGCGAGTCAACGTGGAGCCGGGAGATGTCGTGAGCGCGGGGCAGGGGCTCGTCGTGATGGAAGCGATGAAGATGGAGAACGAGCTCCGGGCCGCCGGCGGCGGACGGGTGCGAGCGGTTCACGCCAGGCCGGGCGAGGCCGTGGACAAGGGTGCGCTGCTGGTGGAGCTCGAGCCCGACGAGTAGCCGCCACGCACGGCCCCGCGCGACGTGCGCACAGGCTTGGTTGACAACCCCTAACTCGTTACGTAGCTTACGTGTCTGTCGCAAATAGCGATCTGGCACACCGATTTGCGCGCGGACGCTTCGCCGCTCATCGGCCTCACGAACGAAATTATCGACGCACATGCGAACTTACACCGCCACCCCGAAAGACATCGAACACCGCTGGTACATTGTCGATGCGGATGGGATGGTGCTCGGGCGCCTCGCCAGCGAGGTCGCAAAGATCATCCGTGGCAAGCACAAGCCCATGTTCACGCCGCACATGGACACCGGCGACAACGTGATCGTGATCAATGCATCAAAGGTCAGGGTCACCGGCAGCAAGGCGGAGCAGAAGCAGTACTTCCGTCACACGGGCTACATGGGGCACGAGCGGTTCACCTCTTTCGCCACGATGCTCGAGAAGCACCCCGAGCGCGTGATCGAGAAGGCGGTCTACGGCATGCTCCCCAAGAACACGCTTGGCAAGGGGAAGCTGCGTCTCAAGCTGCGCGTCTATCCTGACGCCGAACACCCGCACGCCGCGCAGCAGCCGGCCGTGCTGAACCTCGATAAGAGCGGGAGCAGGTGATGGCAGACGAATCCACGGTGCACACGATCGGACGCCGCAAGGAAAGCGTCTGCCGTCTCTACATTCGCCCCGGCTCCGGCAAGTGGGACGTCAACGGCCGCACGCTCGGCGACTACTTCCCGCGCCCCACGCTCGTCTCCGCCATCCAGCAGCCCTTCACGGCCACCGACTCGCTCGGTCGCTACGACGTGAAAGCTTCGCTTCAGGGCGGCGGCCCGAGCGGCCAGGCCGGTGCGCTCCGGCTCGCCGTGGCTCGTGCGCTCGTGAAGATTGACGAATCGCACCGCGGCAAGCTCCGCGATCTCGGCCTGCTCACGCGTGATGCGCGTGCGGTCGAGCGAAAGAAGCCCGGCCGGCCAAAGGCCAGGAAGCGCTTCCAGTTCTCGAAGCGCTAGCAGAACCGGGGGCTTCGGCCCTCGCATATCACTCACGCTCCCCGAGTCGTCCGCTGGTGCCGGCCATGCCGGTTGCGGTCGGCGTCGACGGGAGCGGTGGATCAACCAGGTAACTCGGAAACCGAATGACGCAACCGAATCTCGAACAACTGCTGGAAGCGGGAGTCCACTTCGGGCATCAGACCCGTCGCTGGAACCCCAAGATGCGCCGCTTCATCTTCGCCGAGCGGAACGGCATCCACATCATCGACCTTCAGAAGACGCTCCGCCAGCTCGAGCTCGCGGAAAAGCTGGTACGCGATGTGGTGGCTCGCGGCGAGAACATTCTCTTCGTCTGCACCAAGCGGCAGCTCAAGGGAATCGTCCAGGCCGAGGCCGAGCGCTGCGGCGCCATGTTCGTCACCGAGCGCTGGCTCGGCGGCATGCTCACCAACTTCCAGACCGTCAAGAAGCAGGTCCGCCGCCTCAAGGATCTCGAGGCCGGCAGTGAAGAGGGCGGCGCGTTCCAGGACTACACCAAGAAAGAACAGCTCATGATGTCCCGCGAGCGCGACAAGCTCGGCAAGTATCTCTCGGGCATCAAGAGCATGAACCGGCTCCCCGGCCTCATGTTCGTCATCGACTCCCGCAAGGAGAAGATCGCCGTCACCGAGGCGAACAAGCTGGGGATCCCGATCGTGGCCATAGTGGACACCAACGCCGATCCCGATCTGATCACCGTGCCGATCGCCGGCAACGATGACGCGATCCGGTCGGTCGAGCTGCTCACGCGTGCCATAGCGGACACGGTCGAAGAGGCCCGGCGCGAAGCACCGCGGCGCGACGAGACCGAGGAGGAGGCCGAGGGCCCGACCACCTACAGCTCCGACCGTGGGAGCGAGCCGGCCGACGACAGCGAGCGTCGCCGGCGCCGCAGAACGCGCCGTCGGCGGGCCAAGCCCGAAGCGATCGCGGCGCGCCTCAAGACCAGTGGCGACGAGCAGGGCGAAGGTGGGGAAGCCACCGGCGAGAACGCTGCCGCTCCGCGCGTGGTGGATCGCGGAGATGCTGCACCCGCGCCGGCGCCCCGGGCGCAGGCCGCCCAGCAGGAGAACGCAGCGGCGGAAGGCGCCGAGTAGTTCGTCTGACGGCCTCGCGGGCTATGCCGTCAGCGGGCCTGGAAGTAAACTGCATACGCCGCCGGCCCAGTGTCGGCGGCGTTCTCACGAAAACCGAGCTCGATGGCGGAACCGATCGCCGTCGGGCGTGCGAGACGCGCGCGAGATTTCGGCGCCGAGGAAGATGACCATGGCTACTACCACGTTCACCGCGAAGGATGTCCAGGAGCTGCGCCAGCGTACCGGCGCGGGGATGATGGACTGCAAGAAGGCGCTCGTCGACACCGACGGCAACATGGAGAAGGCGGTCGAGCTCCTCCGCACGAAGGGAATGGCGAAGGCCGAGAAGCGCGCGGGCCGCGAGGCGACCGAAGGGCAGATCGGCAGTTACATCCACCACAACGGCAAGGTCGGCGTGCTCGTGGAAGTGAACTGCGAAACGGATTTCGTGGCGCGCAATCCCGACTTCAAGGAGCTGGTCAAGGAGATCGCACTGCACATCGCCAGCGCCGCGCCGGTGGCCGTCAACAAGGAAGATGTCGACCCCGCGATCGTCGAGAAGGAGCGCCGCATCTACGAGCAGCAGGTGCGCGAGAGCGGAAAGCCCGAGAACATCATCCCGAAGATCGTGGACGGAAAGGTTGAGGCGTACTACAAGCAGGTCGTCCTCCTCTCGCAGGAGTGGATCCGCGATCCCAAGAAGAGCATCGGCGATCTCGTGAAGGAAGCGTCCGCGAAGATGGGCGAGAACATCGTCGTACGCCGCTTTGCCCGCTTCCAGATGGGGCAGGAGTAACGCGCGAGTGCCCACCTCCGAGCCCCACTACGGCAGGATCCTGCTCAAGCTCTCCGGCGAGGCGCTCGCCGGAGAGCGGGGCCTCGGCTTCGACTTCGCGACGCTCGACCGTTTCGCTCAGGAGGTGAAGGACGTCGTGGATCTGGGCGTCAACATGGGCCTCGTGATAGGCGGCGGCAACATCGTTCGCGGGTCGCAGCTATCGCAGCTCGGAATGGATCGCGTGAGTGCCGACTACATGGGGATGCTCGGCACGGTGATCAACGCGCTCGCAATGCAGGACGCGCTCGAGAAGAAGGGCGTCGATACGCGCGTGATGACCGCCATACGTATGGAGGAGGTCGCGGAGCCGTACATCCGCCGGCGCGCCATCAGGCACTTCGAGAAGGGGCGCGCCGTGATCTTTGCGGGCGGCACGGGGAATCCGTACTTTTCCACGGATACCGCGGCCGCCCTGCGCGCCATCCAGATGAAGGCGGACGTCATCATCAAGGCGACGAGCGTGGACGGTATCTATTCAGCCGACCCCAAGAAGAATCCCGAAGCCGAGCTATACGAAAAGCTCAGCTACCGCGACGTGATAGTGCAGGGGCTGGGCGTCATGGACCAGACGGCCATCACTCTCTGCGCGGAGAACCACCTTCCGCTCATAGTGCTGAACCTCAAACACAAAGGTGCCATCGCCAGCGCCGTTCGCGGCGAGCGCATCGGGACCATCGTCCAATGAGCTCAATCGCAGAGATCATGAAGGAGAGCCGCGCCTCCATGGAAAAGGCCGTGGAGAGCTCGCGTCGGGAGTTCAACAGCATCCGCGGCGGCAAGGCATCTTCCACGCTCCTCGACACGGTGCGTGTGGAGGCGTATGGACAGTCGATGCCGATCTCGCAGGTGGCCAGCGTGTCCGCCCCGGAGCCGCGTCTCCTTCTGGTGCAGCCGTGGGACAAGGGCGTCGCCGGGGCGATCGAGAAGGCGATCCGCGATTCGGACCTCGGGCTGAATCCCGCGAATCAGGGCGGCGTGATCCGCGTTCCCATCCCCGCGCTCAACGAGGAGCGGCGTCGCGAGCTGGTGAAGGTGGTCCACAAGCTCGCGGAGGAAGGCCGCATCGCGGTACGCCATGCACGAGGGAACGCGCGCGATGCCGTGAAGAAGCTGGACAAGGTCTCGGAAGACGAGAAGAAGCTCGCCGACAAGGAGCTGCAGAAGCTTCACGACGACCACATGTCGCGCATCGATGAGATCGTGAAGTCCAAGGAAGCGGAAATCATGGAGGTGTGACGATCACACCATCCGCTGCTTCGCATTCGTGACCGCGTAGTGGCACTCTCGAATCTCGCCGCGCGCGTGATCTTCGCGATCGTCGCGATTCCCGCGGTTCTGCGGCTGATCTACCTCGGCGGTTTCCCGCTGGCCGTGATGCTCGCCGTGGTCGGCGCCCTCGCGGCGTGGGAGTATTACCGGATCGCGGAAGGTGCTTCCGAGCGGCCGCTTGGCATCACCGGTACCATCATCGCTGCCGCCATCCCGCTGGCCGTCGAGGGCTACCACTCCGGGCGCTTTCATCCGCCGGTACTCACCCTGGCAGCGACTGTCGCCCTGATCGTATTCGCGCTGGTGATCTGGTGGCGCGGGGTGGATGGGCGACCGCTCGGAGCGGTGGCCGTGACGCTCTTCGGTGCGGCCTACACCGGCGGGATGCTGAGCTTCGGGATCGGCCTCAGATACCACAACTACGCGGTGGGTGAAGTCGCCGGTACTGCGCTCGTTCTGTATCCGGTGGTGCTGACCTGGAGCTCGGATACCGCGGCCTACTTCGTGGGGCGCGCATTGGGGAAGCGAAAGCTTCTCCCGTCGGTGAGCCCCGGAAAGACGGTGGCCGGTGCGGTGGGCGGGCTGGTGGCGAGCGTGGTGGTGAGCTGGCTCTATACCCGCTACGTGCTCCCGCACTTCGCGCGGCTCACCATGCTGGACTGGCAGGCGGTACTCTTCGGCATCGTGATAGGCGTGGCCGTGCAGATCGGCGATCTGGCGGAGTCGCTGCTGAAACGGGACGGCAATGTGAAGGACAGCTCGAACATCATACCGGGGCACGGCGGCGTGCTCGACAGGATCGACAGCCTGCTCTTCGCGATCCCTGTCGCGTATCTGATCTTCACCCTTCCGCACGTCCTGTTTCCGGTGAATCGCTGATGACGACATCACCGCCCGCGCGGCAGGTGCGCGGCGTCGCCGTACTCGGGTCGACAGGATCGGTGGGTACCACGGCGCTCCGCGTACTGCAGCGGCATCGCGACCGGTTCAGGGTCGTGGCTCTCACGGCGTTCTCCAACGTGGCGCTGCTGCGGGAGCAGGCGGCGCTGTTCGAGCCGAATTTCCTGGGCGTGGTGGGGAGCGACGACGACGTGATGTCGGGGTGGGCGTGCGGCCCCGATTGCCTGGTGCGTGCCGCACAGCGCGACGACGTGGACATCGTCATCAACGCCGTGGTCGGCGGTGCCGGGCTGGATGCCACACTTGCGGCAGTGAGCGCCGGGAAGCGCGTGGCGCTCGCGAACAAGGAATCGCTCGTCATGGCGGGCGAGCTGGTGCTGGCGGCGTGCGGGCGGGGCGGTGGAGAGATAGTGCCGGTCGACAGCGAGCACAGCGCCATCCTTCAATGCCTGGCCGGCAGGTCCATGAAGGATGTCCGCAGGATCATACTCACGGCCTCGGGCGGACCGTTCCGCGAGTGGCCGCGCGAGCGGCTCGCTCGCGCCACGGTGGCCGACGCCCTGCATCATCCGACGTGGAGCATGGGGCGCAAGATCACCGTCGACAGCGCGACGCTCGCCAACAAGGCACTCGAGGTGATCGAAGCGCACTTTCTCTTCGGCCTGGCCTACGAGCAGATCGAGGTGGTGGTGCATCCGCAGAGCGTGGTCCACTCGTTCGTCGAATTCGTGGATGGCAGCGTGCTCGCGCAGCTCGGCGCGCCGAGCATGGAGCTTCCGGTGCTGTACGCACTGACGCACCCTGAACGGCTGGGCGACACGGGTGTACCACCGTTCGATCCGGTAGAGCTCGGCCCGCTTGTGTTCGAGAGCGCGCGCTACTCCGACTTCCCCGCGCTCCGAGCAGGGGTGGAGGCGGGACGTCGGGGCGGGGCGGCGCCGGCAGTCTTCAACGCCGCGAACGAGCAGGCGGTGGCGCTGTTTCTCGAGGGGAAGATCGGCTTTCTGGATATCCCACGCGCGATCGACGCGGCGCTGGAGCGGCTCGGCGACGGCGATGGCGGCAACCGCGATGCACTCATGAGAGCGGATGAGTGTGCTCGCCGAATTGTCAGAGAGATGTTCGCATGCTAGAAGTGATTCGCTCGCTGCTCGCCATAGTGCTGGTATTCGGCATCGTGATCTTCGTGCACGAGCTGGGGCACTTCCTCGCCGCGAAGGCGATGGGGGTGTACGCGCCGCGCTTTTCGATCGGCTTCGGGCCGCGGCTGTGGAGCAGGAAGTGGGGCGAGACCGAGTACATAATCGCGGCGCTGCCACTGGGCGGTTACGTGCGGATGGCATCGCGCGAAGACGAGTCGATGGCCTTCATCGAAGGAGGCGGCGAGGAACCCGCCGCTGCAGCGGCCGACGATGACAGCGATGCACCGCGGCCGAGGTGGTACGATCCGGAAGCGATGGCGCCGTTCGGCCCGAAGCCCGTGCCGGAGAGTCGCTGGTTCGAGTCCAAGTCGCTCCCGGCGCGGCTCTTCATCATGCTGGCCGGCGTGACCATGAACATGCTCCTCGGCTTCGTCGTGCTCGCCGGGCTGGCCATCTCGATGGGCGAGTCGGTGATCCTCACGAGGGTGGTGGGGATCGTGCACGAGCTCTCCGGTGCGCCGCGTCTCGCGAGCGAGCTCCTTCCGGGCGATACGATAGTCGCGATAGACGGCGCGAACGTGGCGAGCTGGAACGACATCCAGAAGCAGATCGTGAACGGGCAGGGCGACAGCGTAGCGATCACGACGCAGCGTGCAGCCCATGTGGTGGTTCCCATCGCCCCCGATCGGGAAGGGAGGAGCGGCGTCACACGCGAGCAACTCGCCTTCGCCATCCAGCCGTACTTCCCGCCGGTGATCGACGAGGTGCTACCGGGGAGTCCGGCCGCGCACGCGGGACTCACCGGAGGGGACAGCGTCACCATGGCGAACGGTGAGCCGGTGACGAGTTGGGCGCAGCTCGTCCGCATCATCGAGAGTTCGCCCGGGCATGCGCTGGCGCTCCGGGTCGCGCGCGCCGACACGACGAAGCAGATCACCGTCACACCTGACTCGCTGCCCCAGGCGAATCCGATCACCGGCCACGATGAGATCGTCGGCAAGATCGGGGCACAGGCCAGAACGCCGACCGACCGCAATCCCATTCCGTTCTCCACGGCCGTTGAAGTGGGGTGGGATCAGACGTGGGGAATCGCAGGCGCGGTGGTCGACTACGTGGAGCGACTCTTTACCGGCCGCATCTCTATCAGCAAGCTGAATGGACCCGTCGCCATAGGCCGCGCCAGCGTAACTGCCGCGAGACAGGGACTGGACAGCGTTTTCTATCTGATAGCCGTGCTGAGCGTGAACCTCGCGGTGTTCAATCTGCTCCCGATTCCCATACTCGATGGCGGCCAGATAGTCGTGAACGTAGTGGAAGCGGTCAAGGGCGGTTCTCTGAGCATGCGGACGCGGGAGTACCTGCTGCGCTTCGGGCTCGCCGCGATCGCGCTGATCTTCGTCATCGTTCTGTACAACGACATCAAGAGTCTCGTACAGAGTCTGCTCGGGCTCTGATTCCACAGCGTGCGCCACCTCGCATTCACACTCGC
>JBIQLU010000017.1:29141-36383 GCA_044463985.1 Gemmatimonas aurantiaca
GCCGGCGTCGATGTCGTCGCGACGGAAGCCGCCCTGGCCGGCCGGTTTGCCATCGATCTGTAGCTGCGCGGCATCGGGCGCGTTCACCACCAGAACCGGCCGGGGAGCGCTGGGAACGACGGAGTTCGCGGTGGTATCCGAGTCGGGCGGAGGCGGCGCGACCGCGACGGGCGGCAGCACGGCCATGGAGGAGTCGCCGCCGGATCGGGCTGAATTCGAATCCGGCCCGGCGGTGGAAGTCGGCGGCGTGGCGTAGCGAAGTCCGTACGCGATGAGAACGATGGCAGCCACCCCGGCGAGGAGTGCCAGCACCGTAGAGCGCTTGCCATGTCCTCGCAGAACGGCCGGCAGGCGCGAGCTCACCGCCGCGCGCACACCACCGATCGGCGTGCGCATCATCACGGTGGCATCGCCGTCCGGCGTGGTTGCCTTGTCCAGGAGCGCGAGCTCGGAATACAGCGCATCGCCCGAGGCGTAGCGGTCCTCCGGCGACTTCTCGAGACACTTGAGGATGATCCGCTCGGTGGCGCGCGAGATGGCCGGGTTGAGTGAACGCGGGCGCGGCGGCGGTTCTTCCACGTGCTGCCGGGCGATCTCGTACCAGTCCTCACCCTGGAAGGGGAGGACACCGGTAGCCGACTTGAACAGTGTGACGCCGAGCGAATAGATGTCGGCCCGCCCGTCGAGCACCTGTCCGCGCGCCTGCTCGGGCGAGAAGTACTGCGGCGTGCCGACCACCATGTTGGTGCCGGTCTGCTCGACGTAGCCGCTCACGGCGCGCGCTATCCCGAAGTCGGCCACCACGGCATTGCCGTGCTCATCGAAGAGAATGTTGTCGGTCTTGACGTCGCGGTGGATCACCCCTTCGCGGTGAGCGAAGGCGAGCGCGGCGGCGACGTCCATTCCCATCCGGATGAGCAGATGCTCCGGGAGCGTCCCCATCGTCTTGAGCCGGTCGTCGAGGACGCTGGGGAGATAGTCCATGACGAAATAGACGGCCTCGTCCTCGCGCCCCACGGCGAGGATGCGGACGATGTTCGGGTGGCGGAGCTTCGCCGCCATGGATGCCTCGCTCCGGAAGCGCGCCTCGAACGATTCCTCTCCCGCGAACTGGGGCTTGAGGACCTTGATGGCTACCGGAATATCGAGTTCCGGATCGTAGCCCTTGTAGACCCAGGCGAAGCCGCCTGAGCCGATCAGTGAATCGATGCGGAATCGTCCGAGGTGACGACCTAAGTATCGCTCAGGCAAGGAGGAGAGACTTTACAGGGGCCGAGGTGTGGAGTAAATTCCTGTGCTTCAACGAATTCGGCTCAGCAGGGTGGCACGTCTGGAGAATATACAATAATGGCGTTCGTTAAATCAGGGACGATCGAAAAGTACGCGGCGCACGAGGGGGACACCGGCTCGACGAGAGTCCAGGTAGCGCTTCTCACGGAGCGGATCAACTATCTGACGGATCACTTCCGGACGCACAAGAAGGACAACCACAGTCGCCGCGGCCTGCTGAAGATGGTGGGCAGGCGCCGCCGGCTCCTGGACTATATGAAGCGCACCGATCTCGGGGGATACCGCCAGCTCATCAATGAGCTCGGGCTCCGCCATTAGTTCGTCGGTCTGCTGCTATCGCGCGGGCGCCCGCTTTGTGGCCCCCGCGCGTTTTGTGTTCCCGTAACGAAACGAGCAAACATGCAACGCGTAGAAACAGAGTTCGCCGGCCGCAAGCTGGTCATTGAAACCGGCCGCATGGCAAAACAGGCCGCCGGCTCCGCCCTGGTGCAGTACGGCGATACCATCGTCCTCGCCGCCGTCACCGTGAGCGATTCGGTGAGCACGCTGCCGTTCTTCCCCCTCACGGTCGAGTACAAGGAGCGCTCGTACGCTGCGGGGAAGATACCCGGCGGATTCATCAAGCGCGAAGGACGTCCGCGTGACGAGGAGATCCTCTCCGCACGCATCGTCGACCGCACCATCCGGCCGCTCTTCCCGGAAGGCTTCAAGAACGAGGTACAGGTCTTCCTGTACGTCGTCTCCGCCGACCAGGAGAACGACCCCGACGTGCCGGCGCTGCTCGCCGCTTCGTTCGCCCTCAACGCCTCGAAGATCCCCTTCCTCGGCCCCGTCGCTGGCGTCCGCCTCGGACGGCTGCAGGACAAGTGGGTGGTGAACCCCACGTTCCAGCAGCTCGAGTTCAGCGACATGGACATCATCGTCGCCGGCTCGAAGGACTCGATCGCGATGGTCGAGGGCGGCGCGCTCGAGGTGAGCGAAGAGGACATGGTCGAGGCGCTCACCGTGGCGCACCGCGCGGTGCAGGAGATCATCACCATCCAGGAGAAGCTTCTCCCCAAGGCCCGGGTCGAGAAGATGTCGTGGGTGAAGGCCGAGCAGTCGCCCGAGCTCGTCGCGCGCGTGAAGGAGCTCGCCGAAGGGAAGATCACCGAAGCGATCAACCGCAAGGACAAGCACGAGCGCATCGATGCGGTGGAGCTCGTGAAGAAGGAAGTCCGCGAGTCGCTGACGGTGGAGTTCCCCGACAACTCCCGTGACATCGCCGATCTCGTCGGCGAACACGAGTATCACGCGCTGCGCGCGCAGGTGCTCGACAAGGGCGAGCGGGTGGACGGCCGCAAGGTCGATGAAGTGCGGCCCATCTCGATCGACACCGGGCTCCTCCCGCGCGCGCACGGCTCCGCGCTCTTCACGCGTGGACAGACGCAGGCGCTCGCCTCCGTCACGCTCGGCACCCAGAACGACGTTCAGCGGCTCGACTCGATCGACGATCCCGCCGAGACCACGAAGTCGTTCATGCTGCACTACAACTTCCCGCCGTTCTCCACGGGTGAGGTTCGCCCGGTGCGCGGCACGAGCCGGCGCGAGATCGGTCACGGCAACCTGGCCGAGCGCGCGCTGCAGCCGCTCCTCCCGCCGTTCGAGGAGTTCCCGTACACCATCCGCGTCGTCTCCGACGTGCTCGAGTCCAACGGCTCGTCGTCGATGGCCACGGTGTGCGGCGGCTCGCTCGCCATGTTCGACGCGGGCGTGCCGTTCCAGGCCGCTGTAGCTGGCGTTGCCATGGGGCTCATCAAGGAAGGGAAGCGCTACGCGATCCTCACCGACATCCTCGGCACCGAAGACCACCTCGGCGACATGGACTTCAAGGTGGCGGGCACGGAGAAGGGAATCACCTCGATCCAGATGGACATCAAGATCGAGGGGCTCGAGATCGAGATCATGCGCGAGGCGCTCACGCGCGCGCACGAGGGGCGGCTGCACATACTCGGCGAGATGAAGAAGGCGCTCGCCGGCCCGCGTGCCGACCTCTCGCCGTACGCGCCGCGCATCGTGACGATCATGATCAACCCCGAGAAGATCGGCGATCTGATCGGGCCGAAGGGGAAGACCATCCGCGGCATCCAGGACGAGACCGGCGCGCAGATCTCGGTGGACGACACCGGCGCCGTGACCGTGGCAGCCGTGGGCGGCGACTCGCTCGAGCGCGCGCGCGCCATGATCCAGGCGCTCACGCAGGAGCCTGAAATCGGCGCCACGTACGACGCGGTGGTGAAGAGCACCACTCCGTTCGGTGCGTTCGTCGAGATTCTCCCCGGCACCGAGGGGCTGGTCCACATCTCCGAGCTGCAGCACGGCCGCACCGAGCGCACTGAAGATGTGGTGAACAAGGGCGACCGGGTTCAGGTGAAGCTGATCGATCGCGACGAGCGCGGACGTCTGCGGCTCTCGATGAAGGCGCTCATACCGAAGCCGGAGGGCGCCGAGCAGGAGGGCGCGAACGGCGAGCGTGGGGGGGGCGGCCGCAAGCGCGAGTCGGGCGAGCATGCGGCGGCAACGGCGTCCGCGTCAGAGGGTGAGGGGAGTGAAGGCGGCTCCGATCGCGAGGGCGGCTCCCGCTCTCGCCCCCGGCGGGGCGGCGGAGGGCGATCGCGGCGGTGACACCCGGAACTGTCAGAGCCGACATCGGACTCCGGCACACCATTCTCCCCAATGGACTGACCGTGCTCTCGGAATACATGCCGGGAGCGCGGTCAGTGAGTTTCGGGGCGTGGGTGAAGGCCGCATCGGTACACGAGAGTCCCGAGCGGATGGGAGTCTCGCACCTCCTCGAGCACATGGTGTTCAAGGGGACGAGCGGTCGCAGCGCACGCGACATCGCGCTCGCGCTCGAGGTGCTGGGCGGCTCGCTGGACGCATACACGGCTCGGGAGCATACGTCGTATCAGGCCCGCGTGCTCGACGAGCACCTCGAGCGAGCGGCCGATGTGATAGGTGATCTGCTCTTCAGGCCTACGCTGCGCGCGGCCGACCTGCGCCTCGAGCGCAAGGTGGTGCTCGAGGAGATCGCGATGGTGGAAGACACCCCCGACGATCTCGTGTTCGACATCCACAGCGAAGTGATGTGGGGCGCGCATCCGTACGGATATCCGATCCTCGGGACGCGCGAGAGCGTCGGCACGCTCGGCGTCAAGGAACTGCGTGCGCTTCACGGAAGCGCCTACCACCCGCCGCACATCGTGGTCGCGGCGGCGGGTCACGTCGAGCACGAGCAGTTGCTCGCGGCGCTCGAGCGAACGGGCTGGATGGCGGTACCGCGAGGTGCGGACACGCCGCTCGTGGCGCCGGCAGCCAAGGCACCGCCGCCGTCGGAGCGCTACATAGAGCGCGACAGCGCGCAGACGCACATCGTCTTCGGTTCGCCCACCGTCCCTCACAACGATCCGCGCCGCTACGCCATAGCGCTGGTGGACGCGATACTGGGCGGGGGGATGAGCTCGCGTCTGTTCCAGCGGGTTCGCGAGGAGCTCGGGCTGGCGTACGCAGTTTACACCTTCCAGAGTTTCCACCCCGACGCGGGCACGCACGGCGTGTACGTCGGCACGGCACCCGCCACGGCGACGAGTGCGCGTGCTGCGATCACGGAGGAGCTGGCGCGACTGGCAGCCGAGAGTCTCACCGAAGAGGAGCTCCAGGCGGGAAAGAGCCAGCTGAAGGGGCAGGTCACGCTGTCGCTGGAAAGTGTCTCGTCCCGGATGTATCGTGCTGCCGGCGTAGCGCTCTACGACGAACCATTCCGTACGCTGGACGAGGTGCTCGCCCTGATCGATGCGATCACCCCGGAGGAGGTGGCCTCGGTGTGCCGCGAGTTCTACGCCCCGGAGCAGCAGACGGTAGTCAGCCTGGGACCGTGAGGGGAATTTCCAGAAGGCAGAAAGCAGAGGGCAGCAAGCAGTGAACTGCTCCAGCGACTAAGTTAAGGCCGGCCTGCCCGGCCTGCGTGACGCCCGCGCAGGTGGGAGTCGGCAGTGATTCCCGCGAAAGCGGGGATGACAGTTGAATGGTTCCCCGCTTTTGCGGGGACGACGGGGACTGGTGTGCAGTTCCTGCTGTCTGCGGTCTGCTCTCTGCTGTCTTTATTTTTGTATACAATCATTCACACAACCACATCATGCTCATAGGCGTTCCGAAGGAGATCAAGACCAACGAAAACCGCGTCGCGCTGGTGCCGGCGGGTGCGGAAGCGATGGTCGCGGCCGGTCACAAGGTGCTCATCGAGAAGGGTGCCGGCGAAGGTAGCGGATTCCCGGATGAAGTCTACGAGGGCGCTGGCGCGTCCATCGCGCCCGATGCAGCGACCGTCTGGGGCAAGGCTGACATGATCATGAAGGTCAAGGAGCCCATCGAGAAGGAGTGGGGCTCCCTTCGCGACGGCCAGACCGTCTTCACGTACTTCCACTTCGCTGCCGACGAGAAGCTCACGAAGGCGCACATCGCGAGCGGCGCGACCTGCATCGCGTACGAGACGGTGCAGCTCTCCAACGGCGAGCTCCCGCTCCTGACGCCGATGTCGGAAGTCGCCGGCCGCATGGCGGTGCAGGAGGGCGCGAAGTACCTGGAGAAGCTCTTCGGCGGCCGCGGCGTGCTGCTCGGCGGTGTCCCCGGCGTGCCGCCGGCAAGCGTGATCGTGCTCGGTGGCGGCGTCGTCGGAACGAACGCCGCGAAGATGGCGGCCGGCCTCGGCGCACGCGTGACGATCCTCGACATCTCGCTGGACCGGCTGCGCTACCTCTCCGATGTGATGCCCGCCAACGTCACGCTGGTGCACTCCAACAGGCATACGATACTCGACCTTCTTCCGACCGCCGATCTCGTCATCGGTGCCGTCCTCGTGGCCGGCGCGAAGGCTCCGCGGCTCGTCCGTCGTGAGGACCTGAAGCTCATGCAGCCCGGCGCGGTGGTGGTGGACGTGGCCGTCGATCAGGGCGGCTCGATCGAGACGGTGCACCCGACCACCCACGAGAACCCGACCTACGTGGTGGATGGGATCCTCCATTACGCCGTGGCCAACATGCCGGGCGGCGTGCCTCGCACCTCCACGCTCGCCCTCACGAACGCGACGCTGCCGTACGCGCTGCAGCTCGCGAACAAGGGTTGGAAGCAGGCGCTTCGCGACGATCCCGCACTCGCCAAGGGGCTGAACGTGGTGGCGGGGAAGGTCACCTATCCCGCCGTAGCCGACTCCTTCGGGCTGACCTGCACTCCGCTCTCGGAAGTGCTGTGAGTTCGTACGCGGCGGCGGATCAGAAGCCGCGCGCCGGGCGCCATGGCGGCCTCCGGTAGCGCGGCCTCGGCCGCCGATACGGGGGAGGGCGGCCGCGGCGGCCGCTCTCTGCCGGATGAGGGGACGGAGAGTGGCTCGCGCGCCTCGCCGTCCCCTCCCGCTTCTCTCCCCCCGATTCTCTGCTATCACAAGGTCGAACGCAGGCACGAGCTCGGAGTCACGCGCATATCGCCGCGCCGCTTTGCGCGGCAGATCGAACGGCTCTCGGCCGCAGGCTGGCGCACTCTGACGCTGGCGGAGCTCTCGGCATGCGCGCGCGGAGAACGACGCGCCGCACCCGGGGAGCTGGCGATCACGTTCGACGACGCATATCGCGGGCTGCGCGACCATGCTTTCCCGGTTCTCGAGGCGCACGGCTTTCGCGCCACCTGCTTCGTGATCACCGAATACGCCGGTCGGTTGAACCGCTGGGACATCGCCTATGGCGGACGGCGATTCGCGCATCTCGCGTGGCGCGACATGCGCAGGTGGCAGGGGCGGGGGATCGACTTCGCTTCGCACACCGCGACGCATCCCAGACTCACCTGGGTGGATGACGAGCGGCTGGCGAGCGAGCTCGCGGCATCTCGCAGCGCGCTCTCCGCCGCGCTCGACATCGACGTACG
>JBIQLU010000018.1:0-11769 GCA_044463985.1 Gemmatimonas aurantiaca
GATCAATCCCCCCATACCGGCTCGGGGGACGGGGTGAGGCCGGCGCTCTCGCGCTCCTCCTGGATTTCCTTTACGCGTTCGGGGGAGGTGAGGCGACGCTTGAACCAGCTTCCGATGTCATCGAAGTAGCTGTACGCGACCGGGACGACCACCAGGGTCAGCATCGTCGAGGTGATCAGGCCGCCGATCACGGCGCGCGCCATCGGCGCGCGGAAGCCACCGCCCTCGCCGAGTGCGAAGGCGATCGGGAGCATGCCGAAGATCATCGCGAGGGTGGTCATGATGATCGGGCGCAGTCGTACCGCCCCCGCCTCCACCAGAGCGGTGAAGCGGTCGGCGCCGGCCGCTCGTCGTTCGTTCGCGTTGTCCACCAGCAGAATCGCGTTCTTCGTCACGAGCCCCATGAGCATGATGACCCCGATCATCGACATCATGTTCAGGGTATCGCGCGTGATGAGAAGCGCGAGAAGCACGCCCACGAGCGAGAGCGGGAGCGAAAGCATGATCGCGAACGGCTGCGTGAAGCTCTCGAACTGCGACGCGAGGATCAGGAAGATCAGGATGATCGCGAGCGTGATCGACTCGAGTACATAGCCGGTGGTCTCGACCAGATCTTCGGTCTCGCCGCCAAGATGCACGGTGTATCCCGCGGGGAGATCCATCTCGTTCGCCACCTGCGTGATCGCGGCAGACGCCTCGGCAATGGAAAGTCCCGGCGCGGTGTTGCCCGAGATGGTAGCCACGCGCTGCAGATTCTTGCGGTCGATCTCCGCAGGTGCGGTGCCGAGCTCGATCGTCGCCACGTCGCGAAGCGGTATGGTGACCACCGCGCCACTCTCCGTGCGACGCGACGTTGCCAGCGGAATCGTCGCGATGTCCTCCACCGTCTGCCTCTGCTCCGGCGCCACCTGCACCACCACGTCGCGCTCCTCGCCCGTCGGATCCTCCCAGCGGGTGGCAGTCTCGCCAGCCAGCACGGGCCGGATGGTGCTCGCGATCTGGCCGATGTCGAGTCCGACCTCGTTCGCGATGTCGCGGTCCACGTCGATCCGGTACTCCGGCTTCGGATCGCCGAGCGACGACATGACATCCACGACTCCTGGTATCGCTTTCACACGCGTGAGAAGCTCCGACGAGAGTCTCTGGAGCTCGGCCACATCCGGACCGCGCAATTCCACCTGAAGCGGCGCCACGGCGCCGCCCATCCCGCCATCCACCAGAACGGAGATGTCGGTCGCCGCGATCGGCGAGAGCTTCCCGCGCGCGGCCACCATGAGCTCATCCTGCGTCGCGCTCCGCTCATTGCGCGGCAGCAGCTTCACGTATATCTGACCGTTGGTCACCGTGCCTGTGGCGCCGGCGCCGATGGTGGTGTACGTGTAATCCACGCCGTCGAGTGCGCCGAGCGTGCTGATGATCTGCTCCGCCTTCCCTCGCGTGTAAGCCAGGCTCGAGCCCTCCGGCGTTTCGAAGAGCACGACGAACTCGCCGTTGTCGGAGTTTGGCATGAAGCCGCCTCCGATGGCGCCCACGACGAGCAGCAATATTGCAGCCCCGAAGGACGCGGCTGCCACGGCCATCGTGGTCTTCCGATGGCCGAGCGCCCAGCCGACCACGCTGCGGTACTTCCCCGCCTGCGCGTCGAACCATTCGTTGAAACGGGCGATCGCGCGCGTGATGATGTTCGGCCGCTTGCCATCGCCATGGCCGTTCTCGCCGGCCCCCTTGTGCGGATTCACGCCCCACCACGCGGAGAGCATCGGCGTGAGCGTGAACGACACGAACAGAGAGACCAGCACCGCCCACGCGACGGTGATACCGAACTGATAGAAGAAACGACCGATGATTCCGCCCATGAACGCCACGGGCACGAACACCGCGACGACCGTGAACGTGGTCGCCATGACGGCGAGCATGATCTCCTTCGTACCCCGACCAGCCGCCGTGAAGTGGTCCTCGCCCATCTCTCGATGTCGAACGATGTTCTCCACCACCACGATGGCGTCGTCGATCAGAATGCCGATGGAGAGCGACAGCGCCATGAGCGTGAGCACGTTGAGCGTGAAGCCCAGCGCGCGCATGATGATGAACGACGAGATCACCGACACCGGGAGCGCGAACGCCGTGATCAGCGTCGCCTTCCAGTCGTTGAGGAAGATCATTACCACGAGCACGGTGAGGAACGCGCCCAGCATCAGCTCGTCGATCACGTCGTGCACGGACTGCCGGATCACCACCGAGTTGTCGCGCACGACCTGGAGCGACGTCCCCGCGGGGAGAACGCCGTTGCGCATCTCTTCTATGGCGGCGCGTACGCCGTCCGCCACTTCCACGGTATTCGCGCCGGAAACCTTCAGGATGTCCAGCGAGACCGCGCGCTCGCCATCCACGAGTGCCAGGGAGCGCTCCTCCTCGTTCCCCTCCTCCACCCGCGCCACGTCCTTCAGGCGGATGGGCTGACCCCCACGGTTGGCGACTATCACTTCTCCGAACTGCTTCGGATCGGTGATGCGCCCTGTCACGCGTACGAGCCGTTCCGCGCTGCCTCTCTCTACACGTCCCGCCGGAACCTCGAGGTTCTGGCTCTGCAGCGCGGCCATCACCTCGCCCACCGATACGCCCACGGCCTGCAGGCGCGACGGGAGGATGTAAACGCGTACCTCGCGCTCCAGCCCGCCCGCGATCCGCACCTCTCCCACGCCGCGAACGTTCTCGAGTCGGCGACGTATGGTCTCGTCCGCGAGACTCGTGAGATCCACGAGCGACGTCGTGTTGGATGCGAGCGCGAGCGAGACGATCGGCATCGAGGCCGGGTCGAACTTCTCCACGATCGGCGGGTCGATGTCCTGGGGGAGCTCGCGCCTGATCGTCTCGATCTTCGCGCGGATGTCGGCCGCGGCCGCATCCACGTCGCGATCGAGATCGAACTCGACGATCACCTGTGACACCCCTTCCAGCGAGACGGAGGTGATGTTGTCCACCCCCTGCACGGGATTGAACGCCTCTTCCATCCGGCGCGTGACCTCGCGCTCGATCGTCTCGGCGCTCGCTCCCGGATAGGTCGTCTGCACAGTGATCACCGGGATGTCGACGTTCGGGAACTGGTCGATGGCCAGTTGCCGATAGCCGAAGATGCCCAGCACGATGAGCCCCAGCATGACCATGCTCGCGAATACGGGTCGCCGTATCGCGAGGCCGCTAAGGCCGCTCATCCGCGAGCCACGCTCCCCGGCGCGAGGCTCGCCCTCGTTTCCACTCCGTTGCACGCGTTCCACCTCAGCGCCCTCCGCTCGTTCCACGAGCCGTCTCTCCGGGTGCGGCCGCCTTGTCGGAGGCGAGCACCACCTGCGTACCGGCGGCGAGTTGCAGCGACGGCGTCACGATGATCCGTTCCCCACCCGCCAGACCCTTTGCGATCGACACCTGCCCGGTGGATCTGTCGCTCGGACCCACCGTGACCGGCTGCTTCGCCACTCGCCCATCCGCCACCACGAGCACGAACGTCGAGTCGCCCTCGCCGCGCACAGCTACCTCCGGAATCACGATCGCGTTCTCGATCCTCTCGCCCACGATGCGGCCGGTCGCGAACTGGCCGGCGATGATCTGGTGCTTCGCATTCGCGAGTCGCACGTACACTCCCACCTGCCGCGTCCCGGGATCCGCCACGGGATCGATGCGCGCCACCCGGCCGCTCAGCTCCTGCTCGGGTGCCGCGTTCAGCGTGAACGCGACAGGTGAACCCACACGTACACGCGCCGCACGATCGACGGGGATCTGTCCCGAAAGCTCCAGCGTGTCGGAGTTGACCACGGTGAAGAGCGGTGCATCCATCCCCACAGCCTCACCTCCATCCACCGAGCGTTCGCTCACGATGCCCGTGAGCGGCGCACGGATGGTGCTCCGCGACTCCGCCTCCTCGGCCTGCGCCGACTGTGCCGCGGCCGCCTCGTACGCCGCCTGCGCGGTCCGGAAGTCGATGTTCGACATGGCGCCCGCCTCGTTCAGCGTGCGCGCCGCCTCGAGCTTCTGCTTCGCGAGCGCCAGGTTGGCGCGCGCCGCCTCGGCCTGCGTCCGAACGCCGGCCGCCTCGATCGTGGCGAGCACTTCACCGCGACGAACCGCGGTTCCGCGATCCACGCGCACTCCGCGCACCGTTCCCGGTACCTGCGCCTTCACCCGCACCACCTTGTACGGCTGCAGCGAACCGGTGAGCACGACCCCGGCGGCGAGATCCGCGCGCGCGGCAACAGTCACGTCCTCGGGTCCCAGCACCAGACGCTGCTCCGCCGCCGCGGGTGCCGCCTCCGCTTCCTCTCCCGCGTTCCGACCGCATGCGGCCACGGCCAGGAGCGCGGCGATGGCCAGCGTCCAGCGCGCACCCGCAAACCCTGCACGAGCTCTCTTGCTCGACATATATGAGATCCTCTCTGACTTTGTCATCCCCTTCACCGCTCCGGCGCCGTGGTGCTGCCGAGCGCCTTCATCATCTGCGCGTCGGCCACGTAGTAGTCGGAGATCGCCTGTGCGAGGTTGGTTCGCGCCTGCAGGAGCGCGAGCCGCGCATCCGACGTCTCGAGCTGCGTTGCCAGCCCCTTCTCGTAGCGCAGCACGGTGAGGTCGTATACCCGTTGCGCCTGGTCGACCGTGCGGCGGCGCGCGGCGATGCTCGATCGCGCACGCTCCTTCTCGCCGCGCGCCTGTTCGTACTCGAGCTGCACCGCCTCGCGCAACTGCGAAAGCTGGAGCTGCGACTGCTGCAGCTCGACACGCGCCAGTTCCACGTCGGCGCCCCGCTTGAACCCCGAAAAGATCGGAACCGTGACGCCTACGCTCGCCGTGAAATCGGGGCGCCAGTCCACTCCGCTCCAGTTGAACGCGCCGCTCGGCCAGAGCTGCCGACCGTAATTGAGCTGCAGACTGACCGAAGGGAGATACGCCCCCTTCGCGATGGAGACCTGCTGCTCCTTGATGGCCACCTGCGTCTCCGCCGAACGGACCGCGGGACGCTCTTCCACCTTCGACGCCACGATGGGCGCGGCAGCCGCGCTGTCGAGCGGCGGCTCCTGCAACCGCGTGGTGAGCTCGAGCGGCTGCGTCACTGGCACGTTCACCAGCCGCTTGAGATCCAGCGTCGCCAGTTCGCTGGCGTTCCGCGCTTCCACCAGTTGCGGGCGCAGATTCTCGAGCGAGACCTCGGCACGGAGCACGTCGAGCTCCGCCGAGCTCCCGGACTGAAAGCGCAGCCGCTCATCATCCAGGAAGCGCTGCGCCTGATCCACCGCCGCCGACGCGATCTCCTCCAGCTCCTTCGCCAGCAGTGCGTGGTAGTACGCCGTCCGCACGTTCAACTCGATCTCGGAGAGCTGCTCCCGGAATCCGAGCCGAGCCTGCGCGCCGTACTGCTTCGCGATCTTCATCGCCGCGCCGGTGCGTCCGCCGGAGTAGAGCAGTTGCGACGCGTTGACCGACGCTATGTAGGTGTGCTCCTGCCCGAAGGGGAGATTGCCGAATAGTCCGCCAAGCCCCTCCAGCCCGGCATTCGACGCGTTCTGTTCGAGGTAGCGGATGCGATCGGCAATGCTGGCCGTGCTGTCCGGCTCGAAACGCATCGAGTCGGGGATCTGAAAGCCGGCTCCGCTTCCGCCATAGGGAGACTGGAAGGTTCGCGTGTAGTTGAGCGACCCGGAAATCTGCGGGAGCGCCGCGGAGCGCGCGGACGTCACCTGCGTTTCCGCCAGCTCCACCTGCGAACGCGCGAGACGCACTTCCTCGCTCTTCCCGAAAGCGCGGCCCAGCGCATCGTCCAGGCTCAGAGCGAGAGTGTCACCCGATGCCCGAGCGGCTGCGTCGGCAGTGCGTTCGCTGTTGGCGTCCTGCGCCCGACCCGCGGAAGTTGGCGCCAGGCCGCAGACGGCGGCGAGTGCCAGTGAAACGATCATCCTCACTGAAATTCCTCTGGATTCGATACTCGCTCAGCGCGCGGCCGAGGCGCGGTCGGAACGGCCGACCGCGCGCTGCTCTCTCGCTTTGGCCCGCGCTTCCTTGCGCTTGTCCCGCTCGGCGTGCCAGCGCTCGAGCTCGTAGGTGGTTGCTTCCACGACGAAGCGCAGCCCCTCGACCGCCTCGTCGAGTCGATCGCGCACTTCAGGGCTTTCGATCTTCAACTGGCGCCCTTCGTCGAGCACCGAGATGAGGCGGTTCATTACCTGAAGCCGCCTCTCGAGCGTGCGCGAATAGTGATCGGGCGCGATGCGATAGTAGTCGCGCCTGTCGCCCCTGCGCGTGATGCGCTCGACCACGCCGCACTCCTCGAGGCGCCGCGCATCGACGCTGACGCTCGCGCGACTCACGGAGAGCCGCTCCGCCATCTGATCGAGTGAGCACTCACCGGGCGTAAGGAGCAGAAGCCCCAGGATGCGCGATGCGATCCGCGGCATCCGATCGCTCTCCTCGAACACGAGCCCGAGGCGCTCGATCAGCCGATCCTGTTCGTCCGTAGTTTTCTTCGCCATCTCGCCATACGTTGCGGGAACCACGCACCCGAATGCCCAACGATCCGAACGGGCACGCAGAATTTAGTTCGTTCAGAACGTTCAGTCAATACCAAACGCTCAGAGACCCGCTTCGTTCCCGACGAACGGATGCGGACAGCCGGCGGGGTACCGCGGTCGCCCGCCGGCCGGTCGACCGGCTACCTCTACGGCGAGATTTCGGACGGGTTTCAGCGAGTTCCGTGCCGACCGCCGCGCCCTTCGCGCAACGCCGCTCTGCGAATCGATTTAGATTGCAGTCAGCCTGTCGTCGGCCGTCGCCGCGAGCGGCGCCCAACGACAGCGGCTCCGTCATTCACGGCGCCCACCGGGTTTCCCGAGCGGGTGCCAACGCCCAAGAGTATCGATGACCTCGCTCAACTCCTTCGGCAGCCGCGCGGTCCTGGAGGTTAACGGGACTCCCTACACGATCTACCGACTCGACACCCTCGCCGCGCTCCCTGGCGCGACCATCAGCCGTCTACCGTTCACCCTCAAGGTTCTTCTCGAGAACCTCGCGAGGAACGAAGACGGCGCCTTCGTCAAGCACGAGGACGTCGAAGCGCTCGTTCGCTGGGACGCCACGAAGCGCGTTCAGAAGGAAATCGCCTTCCGCCCCGCGCGCGTCCTTCTTCAGGACTTCACCGGCGTACCCGCCGTGGTGGACCTCGCCGCGATGCGCGACGCGCTCGCGCAGCTCGGCGGCGATCCCACGAAGATCAACCCGCTCCAGCCCGCAGACCTGGTAATCGACCACTCGGTGCAGGTCGACGAATACGGCACCGAAGCGGCATTCCTGATAAATACCACGCGCGAGTTCGAGCGCAATCAGGAGCGCTACGCATTTCTGCGCTGGGGACAGAGCGCGTTCCGCAACTTCAGCGTCGTGCCGCCGGGCACCGGGATCTGCCACCAGGTGAACCTCGAGTATCTGGGTCGCTCGGTCTTCGTTTCCGACGAAGACGGCGCACGCAGCGCGTATCCCGACTCGCTCGTCGGCACCGATTCGCACACCACCATGATCAACGGCCTCGGTGTACTCGGCTGGGGCGTGGGCGGGATCGAGGCCGAGGCGGCGATGCTCGGCCAGCCGCTCTCGATGCTGGTTCCCGAAGTGGTGGGGTTCAAGCTGCACGGCAGGCTCCCTTCGGGCGCCACCGCCACCGACCTGGTGCTGACCGTCACCGAGATGCTCCGCAAGAAGAAGGTCGTGGGAAAGTTCGTGGAGTTCTACGGACCGGGGCTGTCGTCGCTCGCACTCGCCGACCGCGCCACCATCGGCAACATGTCGCCCGAGTACGGCGCCACGGTGGGATTCTTCCCCGTCGACGCTCAGACACTCGAGTACCTCCGCTTCACCGGGCGCGGCGAGCAGCAGGTTCGCCTGGTGGAGGAGTACTGCAAGGCGCAGGGACTCTTCAGAACCGACGACACGCCCGATCCTCTCTTCAGTGACACGATCGAGCTCGATCTCGGAACCGTGGAGCCGAGCATGGCGGGGCCGAAGCGGCCGCAGGACCGCATCCCGCTGCGGGCATCGAAGCAGATGTTCAACGACACGCTGCAGGCGGAGCTCGAGCGTGTGGGCACGCTCGCCGGGAAGGCCGCGGTGGCGCGCGAGACCGCGGTGAGCGCCGACCCCGGCCTCTCGCCGACGGTGGTGGCTGCGACCGCCGCGGAGACCGTGGAACCGGAGACGGGAATCGACGTCACGATGAACGGCCAGAACTTCAAGCTGCGCCACGGCTCGGTGGTGATCGCGGCGATCACGAGCTGCACCAACACCTCGAACCCTTCGGTGATGCTCGGCGCCGGGCTTCTCGCCCGGAACGCAGTGGCGCGCGGTCTTCGCACGAAGCCGTGGGTCAAGACGAGCCTCGCCCCGGGCTCGAAGGTGGTGACCGACTACTACGCGAAGGCCGGCGTGATGGAGCCGCTCGAACAGCTCGGCTTCTATCTCGCGGGCTACGGCTGCACCACCTGCATCGGGAACTCCGGTCCGCTCCCCGCCCCGATCGCGCAGGCGATCGAGGAGAACAAGCTGGTGGTCGCATCGGCGCTCTCCGGAAACCGCAACTTCGAAGGGCGCATCAATCAGTTCACCCGCTTCAACTACCTGATGTCGCCGCCGCTGGTGGTGGCCTACGCGCTGGCGGGCCGGATGGATATCGACCTCGAGACCGAGCCGCTCGGCATCGGCACCGACGGGCCGGTCTTCCTGCGCGACATCTGGCCCAGCCCCAAGGACGTCGCCGACACCATCATGACGTCGGTGAAGAGCGAGATGTTCACGAAGCAGTACGCGAACGTCTTCGAGGGTGACGAACGGTGGAAGGCGCTGGACGTGCCCACCGGCGATCTGTACACGTGGTCTGATGATTCCACCTACGTGAAGAACCCGCCGTTCTTCCAGGGGATGACCGCCCAGCCGCCCGGCGTGCATCCGATAGAGGGCGCGCGCGTGCTGGCCATGCTCGGCGACTCGATCACGACCGACCACATCTCGCCCGCGGGTTCGATCCCGGCGTCGAGCCCAGCCGGCAAGTGGCTCATCGAGCAGGGAGTCACGACGAAGGACTTCAACTCGTACGGTTCGCGCCGTGGCAACCACGAAGTGATGATGCGCGGGACGTTCGCCAACATCCGCCTCCGCAACGAACTGGCCCCGGGTACGGAAGGCGGCTGGACCGCCACGAAGCCGGGCGGCGAGCCAGTGTCGATCTTCGACGCGTCGATGGAGTACCAGAAGGCAGGCACGCCGCTTCTCGTGATAGCCGGCAAGGAATACGGCACCGGCTCGTCGCGCGACTGGGCCGCGAAGGGCACGCTGCTTCTCGGTGCCCACGCCGTGATCGCCGAGTCGTTCGAGCGGATCCATCGCTCGAACCTGGTGGGGATGGGAGTCCTGCCGCTCGAGTTCGCCGACGGCGCCACCCGTCAGTCGCTCGGCCTCACCGGCTTCGAAACGTACGACATCGAAGGAATGGATGACTCGATGCCCCCCCGCGCGCGCCTGACGGTTCGCGCCCGCGACGCCGCCGGCAACGAGAAGAAGTTCGACGTGATTTCCCGCATCGACACTCCGGAAGAAGCCACCTACTACAAGCACGGCGGCATCCTGCAGTATGTGTTGCGTCAGTTGGCGCTGAAGTAGAGGAGGAGGAAACAGGACACGGGCGAGAGGAAACAGGAACTGCGCACCCATGTGGATCGGTGCGCAGTTTCTGTTTCCTGTCGCCTGTGTCCTGTTTCCTTCTTTTCCTACTTCAGCGCCCTCGCTATGTACCACGTCCGGTACGCGGCGGTGCCGAGGGCGCCGACGCCGATCAGGCAGACGGCGGCGAGAAGGACCGATCCCGCGCGCCAGCCGAGCGCGGTGGTGACGGCTCCGTCGAGGAGCGCGGCAAGTGCGAGGAGCACCAGGCGTTCGGCGCGCTGCATCACGCCTCCACGGCAGTCCACACCAACCACGGCGCCCTTCGCGCGCGCGTAGCTCACCATGAGGGAGGCGCCGAGTGCGAGGGCGGTGGCCAGAACGGCCCAGAGTGATGGCGCGAAGTAGACGGCCAGTCCCATGAACGCGAATGTCTCGGCGAAACGGTCGAGCATCGAGTCGAGGAACTCGCCGTAGCGCGACGTCACGCCGCGTGCGCGCGCGATGCGACCGTCGAAGATGTCGCACAGACCGCCCAGGATGATCATCCAGCCGGCGACTGCCAGCGACGCTCGCACGAATGCGACGCCGGCGAGTATTCCGAAGAACATCCCCGCGAAGTTGAAGACGTCCGGCGAGACCTTCATGGCGACCATCGCTCGCTCCACCGGCGCGATGAGCCACATGAGCCAGTCGCGTACCCAGTAGCCGAGCAGGATGGTGGTGGGGCGCCGCGCGACGTCGGCATCGACAGGTCGGTTGCGTGCCACGATGGCGAAGACCGGCATTGTGAGAATCACGCCCGCGGCGATGACGAGGGCGACGTACGTGACGGAATTCATATCGGATCGCGGCGTTGTGGCCGTGTGCGCAGATAGCGAATGGCCTTGGGCCAGAGAAAGATCAGCGGCCAGCGACGTTCGCGCTCGGTGAGCTCCACGTGAACGCCGCTGCGTCGCTCGAGCTTGCGAAGAAGATAATCCTGCCAGTCATCGTACAGCGCCATGTACTTGAGCCAGCGCAGCGTCGCCCGCAGCTTGCTTCGGGCGAAGTAGCCGCGGATGCGCAGCCGTCCGAGCACGCCCGGCGGGTGGGGATCGGTGTAGACATTCCCCTGGCGGAGAAGTATCCTTTGGTCGGCCAGAGACCGGAGCAGTTCGGCATACATTCGGACCATCGTCTCCCTCTGCGCGGCCAGAAGGGCACTTATGCGTTCCGGGCCTTCGGGTCGGACCTCTGCCCCGAAAGAGGTTTCGAGGAGGACACGGCAGTAGCTGTCCACGTCGAAGTGCGGCGGGAGATAGGCGCGCCCCCAGTCGAATGTTCGGGCCCGCGCTTCCAACAGAGAATCGACGACGACGTCCCGCATCCGGGCATCGCGCGTCCACACGAGTTGCGCATGCTGGAACAGTCGGCCCTGGGTGAAGTGATCGCGCGCACGCGCGGAACAGGCGCGGCGAAGCTCCTCCACGGAAAGTACGGCGCACTTCGCCAGCAGCGGCGAAGGGTGGGCGTCCGGCAGGGTGGGAGACGTTTCGCCATCGGCTATCGCCACGACGTTCGGCGCCAGAACCCTGTTGAGCCGTGCAGCCTTCGCGGGCGCGTACCTGGTTCCCACCGTCGCGGCGAGCGACTGGTAGGCGGCGTCGTAGTCCTCCACTATCACGAAGAAGTCGTGCGCGCTCTCCGGCCTCGCACCGGAGTGCTGCGCGTGCGACCCGTAATGGATGATCGCGGCGGTCGTCGGGCCGAAGCCTCGCGCCAGGAAGTCGGCCAGTTGCAGGGTGGGCTGTGACGCCGGCGAGTCCAGGCCGCTCGCCAGCGCTTCGCGCAGCTTCTGGTCGGGTATCTCAGGCATCGGCGCGCTCGCTCGTGCCGCTGCCGGCCGGGGATACCGCTTCGGCATCCAGCTCGCCGAGCATGCCGAGCATCCGTTCGCGCAGCGACTCGATGAAGGCGTCCAGCGCCTGTTGGTCCGAGTCGCGCGCCGGAGGAGCGAGCCGCTCGGAGATCTTCACGCGTACGTCGAGGTCGGCGAAGTTCGCGAGTCCGTCGGCGAACGTCCGCGCGTTCACCATCCCGCGC
>JBIQLU010000018.1:11869-28146 GCA_044463985.1 Gemmatimonas aurantiaca
TGTACCTGTCGCGCGTAGGGATCAGCGGGTACGGGCCGGGCACCAGCGAGAGCCCGATGGGTATATCGAGCACCGATTGGTGGTTCATGACGACAATGCAGCTCTCGGGCGGTATGGAACCCGTAACCGTCAGGCGGACGTTCGCTATGGCATGCGCGATGCCAAGAGTGGATCGGCTGTGAAATCTCAGCCAGGAGCGTATCAACCGCCGGCGGTGCCGGGGGAAGAGCCAGATGGCGGGCCAGAGGAGGAGGCGCTGGCCCACCCCGAGGGCCAGCATCATGTAGATTGTATATGCGAAGAGGAAGGCGCTGCTACGCATCACGCGCACGGCCCGCCCCATTCGGCGAACCACGCCGGCGTGCGAGATAGAGATGTCAGTGCTGTAGGGACTCAATCGGAGGTCACCCCATGGCAACACGAGTCGAAGCGCAGACGAGCATGAGCGTCTCCGACTACGATTACAGTAGCTTTTTTTACTCGTCGAGCGACGATCCGTTCGCGATACTGGATCCGTACAGTGAATGGTATACGCGAGCGCTGCGAACGGGCTACTACCTGTTCCAGCAGCCCATGTCGACGCCGCCCGAGAGCAGGATCGAAGTCACTGAAGGGCTGCACCACGAACACATAAAGCTTCTCAATCTCGCTTCGTACAACTACCTCGGCCTCTCCAACAGGCCGGAGGTGATCGCCGCGGCCAAGAAGGCGCTGGACCAGTACGGCCTCGGCGCCGCCGGATCACCGCTCCTCAGCGGCATGATGGACGTGCACGTGCAGCTCGAGGAAGCGCTGGCGAAGTTCAAGAGAAAGGAAGCTGCAATGGTCTTCCCCACCGGCTACAGCACGAACGTGGGGATGATCTCGGGCCTCATGCGCCCCGGCGACTGGGTCATAGCTGACCAGAACGCGCATGCGAGTATCGTCGATGGAGCGATCCTCTCGAAGGCGAATGTCCGGTTCTTCCGGCACAACAACCCCGCCGATCTCGAGAAGAAGCTCAAGCAGACGACCGGGAAGAAGCTGGTGGCCATCGAGGGCGTGTACTCGATGGATGGCGACGTGTGCCCGCTGCCGGAGCTGGTCGAAGTGGCGAAGCGGTACGGCGCGCGCATTCTCCTCGACGAAGCCCATTCGGCGTTCGTCTACGGCGAACATGGCCGGGGAGTCGCCGAGATGTTCGGCCTGGAAGATGAGGTGGACATCCACATCGGAACCTTCTCCAAGGCGCTCGGCGGTCAGGGCGGCTACGTTGCCAGCTCGAGGAAGCTGTACTACTACCTCAAGGGCTTCGCCCGCGCGCGCGTGTTCTCATGCTCGCTCGCGCCCGTGGTGACCGCAGGCGTCCTCGAGTCGCTCGGCATCGCCCAGAAGGAACCGGAGCTGCGCGACAGGCTCTGGAAGAACGTGCGCTACATCAGAAAGCGTCTCGAAGAGGAAGGCGTGGATGTGGGAGACTCCACGTCGCAGATCATTCCGATCATGGTGCGGAACGACCGGCGCATTTTCGAGCTCGGTCACAAGCTCTTCCGCGCAGGGCTGTATCTGCAGCCCGTCATCTATCCGGCGGTTGCCAAGCATCGCTCGCGCTTCCGCGTTTCGATCTCGGCATCGCACACCTGCGAACAGCTCGACGAGGGCGTGTCCATTCTCGTCCGCGTCCTGCGTGAAGAGGGGGTAATGGTATGAGCAACAGCAACGACGGTCTCGTTCAGTATCACTATCGCGACGCGATCGCCGGCTTCTTCGAGCTCCCCACGGAGAACGCACGCGCGATCCTCCCGCCGGAGCTCCAGCCGATCGAGCCGCACCACGGCTCGAGCGTGCTGAGCGTCATGGCGTTCGATTTCCACGACAGCCCGGTGGGGTCGTACGGAGAGCTGATCCTCTCCATCCACGTGGCGCCCCGCATCGAACCGGGTGAAGCGTGGCCCCGCTCGGCGTTCTTCCCGTTCCGGCTCGGCACCACCACGCGCGAGTCGCGCGAACACGCGATCGAGCGCTGGCACCTGCCGCACTACATGCAGGACATCTCCATCGCCTGGGATCGCGGCGACGGCCACATCACCATCCACGCCACCGACCGTGGCCAGCCGATCGTCGACATGACGATCACCGAGCACGAGTGGTCGAAGGTGGACCACAGCTACCAGGCCTTCATGAACGATGAGGAGGGGCAGTACACCTCCACCATCATCATGTCGGGCGAGTTCAGCGAGAACGAGGAGGAGCGCGGCGGAATCACCATCCACTCGCAGGCGATGACCGACCTGCTCGAGGACTGGGAAGTGGACTTCACCCCCTTCCGCGAGATGTGGATGAAGAACGGTCTCCAGACCTTCCACCCGCTGAAGCAATTGCTCTCCTACGCTCGTAGATGAGCTCCAGGGTCTGCGTGATAGTGAACCCCGCCTCCGGAAGGGGGCGGGGTGCCAGGGCCGGGGCGGAGGTGCGACGAGCCTTCGCCTCGGTGGGAGTCACCGATATCCGTACCACGAGTGCGAAGGGCGACGAGAAGACCGTCGCCCTTCGCGCGATCGAGGAGGGTGCGGACACGATCGTGGCAGTGGGTGGTGACGGCACGTGGGGGAACGTCGCCAACGCCATCATCTCCTCCGGTGCGGACGTGCGGCTCGCGCTGGTCGCGGCGGGCACCGGGAACGACTTCGCCAAGACGCTCGGCGCTCCCGCGCGCGACGCGGCAGCGACCGCGCGGCTCGTTTCCGACGGGGCCGAGCGGCGCGTGGACGTGGGAAAGATCGAGGGACGCTACTTTCTCAACGTCACCGGGTTCGGCTTCGACATCGCCGTACTCGAGGACATCGACAACATCCGCTGGCTGAAGGGCGACGCCGTGTATCTGTACTCGGCGCTGCGTCAGCTCTTCGGCTACGACGGGATCGACATCGACATCGCCAGTGCGGCGCGTTCGCGCGGGAGCATGCGCCACCTCATGCTGATAATCGCCAACGGGAAGAACTTCGGCGGCTCCTTCCGCATAGCACCTGCGGCGAGCGTCAGCGACGGCCGGCTCGATGCGATAGCCATCGCCATGGCGGCACCGCTGCGCCGCGCGCGGCTCTTCGGCGCGGCGACCAAGGGCACGCACGTCACTCACACCGAGGTCGTTACGGAGCAGGCGCCCAGCTTCACGCTGCACTTCCCCACACCGCCGGCGTACGAGACCGATGGAGAGTACAATCGGGCTTCCGCAGCGCGGCTGGAGGTGAGCTGTGTGCCGGGCGCGCTGCGCGTGGTCGCGCCGCCGGAAGCGCAGGCCTCCGTGCAGAGCCGCGAGCGGCACGCGGCGGTCTGACGTGCGGGCGATTTCCTTCGCGGCACCGATCCCCACGTACCTCGCCACGCTCGCAGCGGGGAAGATCTCGGAGCGCTTCTTCGTGGGGGCACACGCGTGCACGCGGCTGGCCGACGTGGAACGCCCGCAGCTTCCCGGAGACCGGTGGGTGCGCATCCGTACGCGCATGGGCGGGATCTGCGGCAGCGACATCAACGTCATCACTCTGAAGGCCAGCCCGTCGACATCGCCGTTCTCTTCCTTTCCGTTCGTACTCGGCCACGAGAACGTGGGTGATGTGGTGGAGGTGGGGAGCGCGGTACGTGGAGTATCGGTGGGCGAGCGGGTGGCGGCGAACCCGCTGCTCTGCTGCGAAGCGCGCGGCATCGATCCGCGCTGCGCCGCGTGCGCCGCTGGAGATCACTCACGCTGCGCACATTTCACCGATGGTGACGTGCCACCGGGAATGCTTATCGGCACCACGCGCGGAACCGGCGGCAGTTGGGGCGAGGAATTCGTGGCGCACGAGTCGCAGGTGGTGCGCGTTCCCGAGGCGATGAGCGACGAGGAGGCCGTACTGATCGAGCCGTTCGCGTGCTCGGTCCACGCGGTGCGCGCGAACCTGCCTCGAGCGGGGGAGCGCGTGCTGGTCATCGGTTCGGGCTCGATCGGATTGCTCACCATTGCGGCCCTTCACGCGCTCGCGCCGGATGCCAGTGTGACGGCGCTGGCTCGTCATCGATTCCAGGGGGCGCACGCCGAGCGGCTCGGCGCAGCCGGGGTGGTGTCCGCGCGCGGCGACTACTTCCCCACACTCGCGGAAGCGGCGGGCACTCGACTGCTCGAGCCGATACTGGGGAAACCCGTCGGGGTGGGCGGCTTCGACCGCACGTTCGTGTGCATCGGCGGGGCGCGCGGCATGGACGACGCGATGCGCTTCACCCGCGCGGGCGGAACCATAGTGCTGCTCGGCAACTCCGGCACCATGAATGGCCTCGACTGGACGCCGCTCTGGCTCAAGGAGCTGACCGTGCGTGGAAGTCTCTGCTACGGCTCACACGCGCACGGCGGCGCGGAGCACGGTGCGTTCGAAGAGGCGGCGGCGCTCATCGCATCGGGGCGCGCACCGCTCGGGCCACTGCTCACCCACACCTTCCCGCTCGAGGAGTACCGCCGGGCGCTCGACGTGGCGCGCGACAAGGGCGGTGAGGAGAGCGTGAAGGTGGCGTTCCGCTTCCCCGCCGGCTGAGAAAGGAGAGAGAAGGCGATGGCCAGCGTGACACTTCGCGATGTGCGAAAGGAATACGATCACGGCGGCACGGCACAGGTGGCGGTGCACGGAGTGAATCTGGAGATCGCCGACGGCGAACTGGTGGTGCTGGTGGGTCCGTCCGGCTGCGGCAAGAGCACCACGCTCAGGATGATTGCCGGCCTGGAGAGCGTGACGGCAGGTACGCTCTCGATCGGAGACCGTGTGGTGAACGACCTCCCGCCGCGCGAGCGCGACGTGGCCATGGTATTCCAGAACTACGCTCTCTATCCGCACATGACGGCGTACGAGAACATGGCGTTCGCGCTGAAGCTGCGGAAGCGTCCCTCGAAGGAAATCGACAGGAAGGTTCGTCGTGCGGCCGGCATGCTTGGCATCGAGGAGCTGCTGCCGCGAAGGCCGCGCGCGATGTCCGGGGGCCAGCGTCAGCGGGTGGCCGTGGGACGCGCCGTGGTGCGGGAACCGGAAGTGTTCCTCTTCGATGAACCACTGTCGAATCTCGATGCCAGACTTCGCGTTCAGATGCGACGCGAATTCGCGAAGCTGCACGAGCGGCTCGGCGCCACCATGGTATACGTGACCCACGATCAGGTCGAAGCGATGACGCTCGGCGACCGTATCGTGGTGATGAACGAGGGACAAGTCCAGCAGATCGACACTCCGATGGCGCTCTACGAGCGTCCCGCGAACATCTTCGTGGCCGGATTCATTGGCACGCCGCCGATGAATCTCATCGAGGGAGTGGTGTTTCGTGATGCTGCGATCCGGTTTCGGAGCATGGACGGATCACTCATCGTGACACCGTCGAACGCGTGGACTAGTCGCCTGGAGGCTCATGCCGCGCGCGAGTCGGCCGTCGTCCTCGGTGTGAGGCCGGAAGACATCTCGATCGCGGAAGGTGCCGACGCTTCGTCGGGCGACGGTGAGAGCGCGGCTGGCGCGCGTGTGGAGCTGATCGAGCCGACGGGGAGCGAGGCGCTCATCTACACCACCATCGCCGGCCACGACATGGTTCTGCGCTCGGGCGAGCGGCCGTTCCCATCCGCGGGGACCACGATATCCATCCGCTTCGCACCCGATCGCCTGCACTTCTTCGAGGCGTCCGGATCGGCGATCTGAGGGAATCGGCCAACGCGCTGCCCGGTGCCGCGCTGCTGCGGATCCCCCTCCCGTCCCGTCGCGCGGAGATGTACTCTCCCCTGTCGAACATCTTTCACTTGACATGGAGAAAGAGCATGGCGCGAAGGAGGATCGGGCTTGGCTGGGTAGCGACTCTGGCAACGCTGGTGGTCGTCACTGCATGTGGTGGTGGAAGTGATGCAGGGAGTGGAGGAGAATCCGATACCGCCGCCGCGGCGGCGCAGGAGACGGCTTCCCCACAGGAGAGCGCATCCGAGGGTGCACAGAGCGATCAGACGTCGGCGCTCATTCTCACCGACGCGGATCTCGACAGCTACAGGAAAGGGATGCGTGCCGAGATCGACGACGTGAAAAAGAAGGCCGCCGCTCTCGCCTCCGCCACGAACGGCACGGACTCGCTGAACGCACTCGGCGAGCTGAGCAACGAAGCCAACCGTACGCAGGCTGGCGCCGACGCCGCCGGGATGCCGCTGGATCGCTACCAGCGCCTTACCAGGGCCGTGGAGGACGTACTCGGTGCGTACTCCGTCTCGCAGATGCTGAAGAAGACGCAGTCGGGTGTGGATACCAACTCGCTCTCGGCGGACGCGCGTGCGCGGGTGCGTGAAAACCTGGCGCAGGCGGAAGCCGGGCTCGCGCGTCTCCCGCAGGAGAACGTCCAGCTCGTGGTTCCCCACGCGGCCGAGCTGGATTCGCTTCGCCTCACGCCACCGGCCCTCGCGCTGAAGGCTGCTTCCGGCGTGTAGCGCGTGGAGAATCCCGGCTGGTGTGTACTCCAAACGCGGAGGGCTCGGCTGCTATTTCGCCGGGCCCTCCGCGTCTCGAACGTGTACCCATCGCAACCCGTCAGTCCCGCTCGGGGCCCGGCTCATTCTCGAGTCCGCCGCTTCCAGCGGAGCCGAATTTCGGAGCCGTGATCGGGCCCGTCGTCGTGTATGGCGGATTGCGATCGTCGTTTGTTTCACGCGTGCGCTCTTCCCGTGTGCGTTCCTCCTCGCGGTGCGCATCGCCTTTCCTTTTCCTCTTCGCCATGATTCCTCCAGGGCGGGCGGTCCCTCACAGTGCGGCAGAGGTCATGCCACCAGTTGCGAACACGGCATTGCCGAGAAGGTGGCATGAGCCCTAGCTTCAACGGCCAACCACTCTGGAGTCAGGACATGACCACGATCAGTCGACTCGCGCGAGGCATACTGATGGCTTCGGCGCTCACGGCGGCGGCGGCGTTGCCATCATCTACACCGATCGCTGCTCAGGTGGACAGCGCCGGTGTGGTCGCGCCCGGCGCTCGAGCACCCGATTTCAGCGCGCCGGGCGCGACACGCTACGGGCTGCTGGAGCAACCAGTGTCGCTCTCCGAATTCAACGGCAAGACGGTGGTGCTCGCCTTTTTCTACAAGGCGCGAACGAAGGGCTGAACGGTTCAGATGGAGGCGTACCGTGATCAGTACGCCACGCTCTTCGGAAATGATGGAAACGTCGTGGTATTGGCTATAAGCGTCGATCCGGACACGGCGCTCGCATCGTGGGCGAGGGATGCAGGCTTCCCGATGCTCTTCGTGAGCGACAGCGGAGGCGCGATCGGGCGGGCGTACGGAATCTTCAACGAGAAGTTCGGACTCGACACCCGTGTGGTCTTCGTGATTGCGCCGGATGGTACGGTTTCGTATCGCGCACTTCCATTCCGCGAACTGGCGGCGGGCGCATACACGGAACTCGGCGACGCCGTAGCCCGCGCATCGAGTGGAGGTGATGGGAAGCGTGCCGGCAGTCCGTCGAGTCCGTGAGGATCGTCGACGTCCACGCAGGCCGGATGCTGGCAGTCGATGTTGGGATCGGAGCGGGAGCGATGCGGCGCCAGTGACCCGGCGCCGCACCACCGCCGCAGGGCCCAGGAACCGACGGCGATCGCGACACACATGCGGGCGCGAACCCGCGTCGCCTGGATCGGGCAGTCACACCATTCTGGAGGAAAGTCCATGAGACTTCCCAGTTTCGTCTGCAGGACCGTGCTCGCAGTCATCCTCGCGGCGGCCCCACAGGTGGCCGCGGCGCAGGGGAGCGGCGCGATCCAGGGGTCCGTTGCAGATTCGTCGACCGGGCAGCCGATAGCAGGCGTCCAGGTCACCATCGTCGGAACATCGCTCGGTACCATCACGAGCGACGACGGCCGGTACGTGCTGCGCGCCGTCCCGGCTCGCGCACTCACCGTTCGCGCACAACGCATCGGCTACGCTCCGCTCGAGCATCAGGTGACGCTCGCGGCGAACGACACTGCGACGGTGAACTTCACCCTCGTACCGGTCGCGGCTCAGCTCTCCGAGACAGTGGTAGTCGGCTACGGGACCGCCACGCGCAGAGGAGTGAGCAGCGCGATCTCATCGGTCGGCGCCGAGCAGCTCGCCAATGCTCCCACGGCAAGCGTGGAGTCGGCACTGAAGGGGAAGGCGCCCGGCGTGCAGGTGATGGAGAACGCCGGCAATCCGGGCAACGGTCTCTCCATCCGCGTGCGCGGCCCCGCGTCGCTGAACGCCGGCAACCAGCCACTGTACGTGGTGGATGGAGTGCCGATCCTCGAGGGATCGTACGGCCAGTTCGGAACCGGCGGACAGGACGTGACGGCTATCTCCGCGCTCAACCCCGATGAGATCGCGTCGATAGACATCCTCAAGGACGCCGCCGCCACCGCGATCTACGGCTCGCGCGGCTCCAATGGTGTCGTCATGATCACGACCAAGCGGGGGCAGGCGGGCAAGCCGAAGCTCACGTTCAACGCGTATTACGGCCGCCAGGACAACCCGCGGGAGTATCCGCTCCTCAACGCACAGCAGTACGTGGAGCTGTACAACGAGAGCGCGAAGAACGACGACTACGACCCCGAGGATTATCCGTTCGTCCCGGGCGTGACGGACGCGCAGAGCTACGACTGGCAGAAGGCGATCTTCCGCGACGCGCCGGTGAGCGACATCCAGCTCGGCTTCAGCGGCGGCAACGAGCGGTCCAAGTACTACCTGTCCGCATCACGCTTCGATCAGGAAGGAATCGTGATCGGTTCGGCGTACAACCGGATCGCCACGCGGGTGAACCTCGACTTCAACCCGATCGACCGGCTCTCGCTGAGCACCTCGATCGGCCTCACCCGTGAGGATCACAAGCGGGTGGAGGGCGACGGGAGCCTGGACGGCGTGGTCACCAACGCGATCGGCATGCAGCCGTTCCGGCCGTTCTACTCTGCCGACGGCAGCTTCGCCGGCAACGACGAGGGACTCAAGTACTCGAACCCGCTCGCACTCGCGACGATAAACGGCACTTCGCTGAAGTCGCTCCGCGCCATCGGCAACGTCAACGCCACCTACAACATCACCGACCGCCTGTCGCTCACTGGCCGGCTGGGAATGGACGTGATGGGGATCGACGAGGATGGCTGGGACTCGCCGCTCGTGGACAAGACCTACGCGGCGAGCAACGGCGGCGTGGGACGCAGCGGCCATACCGGCGTCAACCGCTACGTGCTCGAGAGCTTCGCCACGGTGCAGGCGCTGAACGATGAGAAGAGCAACCTCTCCGTGATCGGCGGCGCCAGCGTCGAGTACAACAAGACGGAGCTCAACTTCATCCGCGGCGAGAACTTCCCCGACGGGTTGAAGCAGTACGTGCGGAACGCCAGCATCGTGACGTCTTACGACGGCCACGCAACTCGCAACAACCTGGTGTCGTTCTTCACGCGCGCCAACTACTCGCTGCTCGATCGGTATCTCTTCTCGGTTGGACTTCGTACCGACGGTTCGTCGCGGTTCGGCGCGGACAACCGCTACGGCATCTTCCCCGCCGCGTCGGTGGGCTGGGTCGTGAGCGACGAACCGTTCGCCGAAGGTCTCGGCCGCGTGGCGAGCTTGAAGCTCCGCGCCAGCTATGGCGAGACGGGCAACCAGGGGATCGGCGACTTCGCCGCTCGCGGCCTCGTTTCGGGAGCGCCGTACGCGGGCACGCCGGGTACGGCGCCGGTCTCGATCGGCAATCCGGATCTCCGCTGGGAGAGCACTCGCGAGTTCGACGGCGGAATGGATCTCTTCCTGTTCGACGGCCGCATCGGAGTGACGGCGGACTACTACATCAGGAAGACCTCCGACCTGCTGGTGCAGCGTCCGATCGCCCTCACCACCGGCCAGAGCAGCGTGTGGGACAACGTCGGGACGGTGCAGAACAAGGGTATCGACCTCGGCATCACCACGCAGAACTTCCGCCCCTCGAACGAGGACGGATTCGCGTGGACCACGACGATCAACTTCACGCACAACGACAACAAGATCACGAGCCTCTACGACGGCCAGGGCTTCACGACCGGCATCAATGGCCGCGAGACCAACCGTGTCCAGGTGGGACTGCCGATCGGTTCGTTCTACATGTACAAGTTCGAGGGTGTCGACCCCGCCACAGGCAACGCGATCTACCACGATGTGAACGGCGACGGCGACATCACCTCGGAAGATCTGATGATCGTCGGCAACCCCGAAGCCGATTTCTTCGGCGGCCTCACGAACGAATTCTCGATGCGCGGCTTCACGCTCCGCACTTTCCTTCAGTTCAGCTACGGCAACGACGTCTTCAACATGATGCGCCTCTTCACCGACGACGGCGGCTGCACGTGGGACAACCTCACCACGAGCACGCTGAATCGCTGGCAGAATCCTGGCGACATCACGGACGTCCCGAGGATGAGCTACGACTGCACGTCGGGCGCGGACGTCATTTCGAGCCGCTACGTGGAGGACGGGTCGTTCCTGAGGATCGGTGAGATCACGCTCTCGTACCGTCTTCCCGAGAAGCTTCTGGGAGGACTGCGGATGAGCGATGCGCAGATCTTCATCTCCGGTCACAATCTGCACACGTTCACGCACTACACGGGCTACAACCCCGACGTGAACAGCGCTGGCGCGGGCGCCAACATCATCACGGGTACGGACTACTTCGCGTATCCCCTCGCCCGCACCTTCAGCATCGGCATACGAGGTGGGTTCTGAAGCGCCACCACGAACCTCATACCAGGACATTGAGACACATGAGACTTGGATTCCTGCTGCCGGTGGTGCTTCTGGGGCTCGTCGCCGGGTGCGACTCCGTGCTCCAGACGGAGCCAGCGGACCAGCTCCCCAGCGAAGGAGCGATCATCGATGGGCCGACCGCACACTCGGCGCTCATCGGTGCGTACGATGCGCTCCAGGACCTTTCGTACTACGGCAACGATTTCGTCGTGCTCGGCGATCTCTCGGCGGACAACGCCGAACACGTCGGCACCTATCAGTTCCTCGGCGACGTCGATCGCAACCAGATCCGTGCGGACAACTCGGCAATCACCGGCGTGTGGCAGGCCATCTACGCGGCAGTCGCGCGCGACAACGCGATAATCACGAAGGTGCCCGGCCTCTCCGACGTCGACGAGACCGAGCGCAACGAGATCCTCGGCGAAGCGTATTTTCTGAGGGCGCTGAGCTACCACGACCTGGTCAAGCTGTGGAGCGATGTGCCCATGCCTCTCCAGCCGGCAGCGAGCCCCGAGGAGGCCGCGGCCTACACGCGGACGCCGGCCGCGCAGGTCTACACGCAGATCCTCAGCGATCTCGATCAGGCCGGAAGCCTCATCACCGAGGAGACGCAGACGCGACAGGCGTCGCTCGGCGCCGTGCGTGCGCTGCGCGCGCGCGTCGATCTCTACCTGCAGAACTGGGATGGGGCGATCGCCAACGCCGACAGCGTCTACGAGATGGGCTACACGCTGGCCCCCAGCTTCGCGAGCCTCTTCACGCCCGAAGGCACCGATACTCCGGAAGACATTTTCCGGGTGAGCTTCACGGCGGTCGAATACAACGAAGTGGGTTACTACTATCTCTGGGACGGGCGCAACGAAGTGGATCCCACGGAGGATCTCTACGACTCCTTCGAGGATGGTGATGCGCGGCGCGACTGGTCGATCAGGGAAGACGACGGTTATTACGAGGGAACGAAGTTCCCGACCACCGTTGGCGCCGAAGATCTGCACGTGATCCGGCTCGGCGAAGTGGTGCTCATCAAGGCCGAGGCGCTCGCCCACAAGGGTGAGCTCGAGGATGCGGTGGACGAATACAACAAGCTTCGCGTTCGCGCGCATCTCACACCACACGAATACGGAGTGGACGTGCACGACCAGACCGAAGTTCTGGCCGCGATCGCGCACGAGCGGCGTGTGGAGCTCGCCTTCGAGGGCGACCGTTGGCCCGACCTGGTTCGCACCGGCCAGGTAGTGAGCGTGATGGGCCTGCCGGAGAATCGCGCCTACCAAGCCCTCTACCCGATCCCCGCCCGCGAGCGCACCGTCGCCCCTGGATTGTCGCAGAATCCGGGATACTGAAGAGAGAGGAAGCAGACAGCAGAAAGCAGAAAGCAGGAACTGCACAGGAAGGAAACAGGGGACAGGAAACAGGAAACAGGAACTGCACACTGGTCCATATGGGTGTGCAGTTCCTGTTTCCTGTTTCCTGTCCCCTGTTTCCTTATCTCCCCCCCAGCACCTCCTGCGCGGCGGCGACGCCGCTGCCGAGTGTGAGGGAGGCGCCGGAGTTCTTCAGGGCGAGTTCCACACCCGCGAGGGCGCCGAGGAGCATCAGCTCGTTCAGATCGCCGAGGTGGCCGATGCGGAATGCCTTGCCGCCGAGTTGGCCGAGTCCGGCGCCGAGCGAGAGGTTGTAGCGGCGATACGCGGTGGAGATGACGGCATTGGAATCGACACCCGCGGGAGTCATCACCGTGCTGACCGTGTCGGAGCGGCTGGCCGGGTCGGTCGCGCAAAGGGAGAGTCCCCACGCCTTCACGGCGGCGCGGCATGCGCTGGCGAGGTGGTGGTGCCGCGCGAACACGTTCGGCAGTCCTTCCTCCAGAAGGATGTCGAGCGACTCGCGGAGACCGTACAGCAGCGTGACCGCCGGCGTATACGGAGTGTAGCCCAGGTCGTTCTGCTGGATCATCGGGCCGAAGTCGAAGAACGCGCGTGGCGACTTCGCGTGCTCGCGGGCGGCGAGCGCCTTGTCACTTGCAGCGAGGATGCCGAGGCCCGCAGGGAGCATGAAGCCCTTCTGCGATCCGGCGATGGCGAGGTCCACGCCCCAGTCGTCCATGCGGAACTCGAGGCTGGCCACCGAGCTCACGCCGTCCACGAAGAACAGTGCGGGATGTCCGGCGGCGTCGATCGCCTTGCGCACGGCGCCGATATCGCTGGTGACCCCCGTGGAAGTCTCGTTGTGCACCACGAGCACGCCCTTGATCTCGTGCGCGGTATCCGCGCGCAGCGCCTGCTCGATCGCATCCGGCGACACCGCGCTCCCCCACTCGCTCTCGATCACGTCCACGCGGTAGCCCAGTCGCCGCGCGCTGTCTATGAAGAGGTGGCCGAACTGGCCGCCGCGCACGGCGAGAAGCCTGTCGCCCGTGGAGAGGGTGTTGACCATCGCAGCCTCCCACATCCCGCTCCCCGTGGAGGGAAAGACGAACGTGCGGGCGTTCTCGGTGCCGAAAACCGGTCTGAGTCGCGGAAGGATCGCGCGCGTCAGCTCGGGGAAGACCGGCGATCTGTGATCGTCCGTCGCGCGATGCATCGCGCGCTGGATTCTGTCGGGTGTATTGGAAGGACCGGGAACGAAGAGAAAGTTGCGTCCGGGCATGCGGCGCTCCTGCGCTCGAGATTGTCGTTATCGGTGGGAGAGTCGGCCAGCGCTGCGCGAGACACACGCGCGCTGGCCCGTGCGGTATTTCCGTTCACGAACTATACTGGGCGCGACGTCATCCCAACACGCCAGGAGCGCGACAACCGATGATTCAGCTGGCCACTCTGTTCTTGCTGCTTCAGACACCGACGATTCCCGCCGTTCCCGCCGCCTCCGTGCAGGACGCCGCCTACTCTCCCGATGGCCGACTCGCACTCTCCGTGGACGGGGACATCTGGGCGCAGCGATCCGCCGGCGACGGCGGAGAGTGGATTCGCGTGACGAGCGGTCCGCGGTGGGATCGCGAGCCGGCATGGAGCACCGACGGCGATTTCATCGTGTTCGCGTCGAGCGACGGCGGCGCTTCGAGTCTCTATCGGGTGGCCTCTAGCGGCGCGGACGCTGGCGTGCAGAGCACACCCGTGCGCCTGACCGACTCCGCTGAATGGGAAAGCGCTCCGGCGCTCTCCGCTGGCGGTACGCTCGCCTATGTCCGCGGACGCGGCGCCACCGCGCGCATCTACCTGCGATCAACCGACGGTAGCGAGCACAGACTCACCGACTCGAAGTCCGGCATGGAGCTCTGGCCCACATTCTCGCCCGATGGGAAAGAGGTCGCCTACGTTCGATCGACGGAAAGTGGCGCGGAGCTTCGGATCGCGTTCACGAGCGGCGACTCGAGTCGCACCGTCGTGAGCCGTCGCGCCATCGAACATCCGACGTGGGCGCCTTCGGGCGACCGCATCGCGTTCGGGAGCAGAAGCGGGCCGGAAGGCGTATGGATCACGAACGTCGACGGCGACTACGTGAACATGGCGAGCGCGCGGCGTGCCGCGCCGAGCTGGGCGCCCGACGGCGGTACGCTCGCAATGGTGGAACTTCCTCCGACGCCGCCGACGTACAACGGTGACCCGGATCGTCTGGGTGATCGAGAGGCCGTCGCCGTGATGGCGGCCACGGGAGCGCTCTGGTTTACCCCGGCGCCGGCAGTGCCTGACAGTGGGCGCGATGCCGTCCTGTCGCTCCGCATCGATCGCCGCGAGCGGAATCTCGAGCGTTTCGACGCCGCCTGGTCGCGCACTGCGCGGCTGTACTATTCCGACTCTTCCGCGGCGGCGCGTCGCGGAAGATGGGAAGCTCTGGCCGCCGAATATCGCCCGCGCGCACTCGCAGCCACCTCGGACGACGAGCTCGCGGATGTGATCCATCGGATGCTGCTAGCGCGTCCCCCGCTCCGCGAGCCGGCGACCGGACGCGCCGCCGTGTCCAGCGCGAACCCCATCGCGACGGCGGCCGGGCTGGAGATTCTTGGCAAGGGTGGCAACGTGGTGGATGCCGCGGTGGCGGTCTCGTTCGCCCTCGGCGTCGTCGAGCCGGACGCCAGCGGGATCGGCGGCTACGGTCAGATGCTCATCCGCCTCGACTCGATGGCGCGTCCATCGCTCATCGAGTTCATGACTCGCCTGCCGCAGGATGTCCTCACGAACGAGCAGGCGATCCTGGCGAGCGGCGGCTACCCGGACGATGGACCGGTACTCCCCAACGTTCCGGGCACCGTGGCCGCCATGCATCGCGCCTGGAAGGAATACGGCAGCCACCGTGTGTCATGGGCCGAGCTGCTCGCGCCGGCCATCCGCGCTGCATCGCAGGGCTATCCGGTGAGCGATGGTCTCGCCACGACGCTCGCCACCGAGCGCGAGCACTTCCTGAAGTACGAGGGGAGCAGAAAGCTCTTCTTCCGGGATGGCGAGCCGCTCGACGCCGGCGACACGCTGCGCAATCCCGACCTCGCGTGGGCGCTCACGCAGATCGCCGACAGCGGTGCCGACGCGCTCTACGGCGGCGCCGTCGGACGGCGGATGGTCGCGGATCTCCGCGGCCAGGGGAATGCGATGCGGCTGAGCGACCTCGAACGCTACTACGCTGCGGAGCGCGAGCCCGTGAGCGGCAGCTACCGCGGCTACACCATCTACTCGAGCGCACCTCCGGTATCGGGAGGCGCTACTCTCGTAGCGCAGTTGAAGATGCTCGAGCAGATCCGGAAGCTGCCGTCCTACACGGAGGACCCGGCCACTCTCCACGCGATGATCGAAGCGTGGAAGCTCGTACCATCCGCGCGTGGACGTATCGCGGATCCAGGACTCTGGCCGGTGAACGTCACCGCGTTCACGAGTGCTGACAGCGCGCGCGCACGCTGGAAGTGCTTCGACGCGAAGCGCGTATTGCGACCTGCCGACATCGCCGGGTCCACTCCGAAATGCGCCAGGGCGGCGACGCACGACGGCGATGTCGACTCCGGCGAGCGCGCCGACCCGGCTCATCGTCACAGCACGGGAACGACGGCCTTCACCGTCGCCGATGCCGATGGGAACGTCGTGGCCGTGACGCAGACGCTGGGTACGTGGGGTGGGAGTTTCTACGTGACCCCGGGACTCGGCTTCCTCTACAACGACAAGCTCACTTCCTACTCCAGCGACGCCGACGCGTACGGGAGTCGGGCGCCCTATGCACGCAACGGGAGCACGATCGCACCAACTATCGTATTCAGATCCGGCGGCCGTTCGGGAGCGCGCCCGGTTCTGGCCGTCGGCGCCGCTGGTAATGCCTGGATCACGTCAGCCGTGTACACCATCGTCACCGGTGTGCTCGACCAGAAGCTAGACGTGCAGCGCGCGATCGAGCTTCCGCGCTTCCTCCTCGGTCGCGACCGAAGCGGTGCGAGTCGCGATTTCGTAATCGAACTGGAAGACGGCTTTGCCCCGCGAGTGCAGCGCGAGCTCGCGGCGCTCGGCCACAAACTCGAATTCATATCGCTGCCAGGCGAGCTGCGGATGGGCTACGC
>JBIQLU010000018.1:28246-35938 GCA_044463985.1 Gemmatimonas aurantiaca
TCCGTGAGATGTGCCAGCACCCGATCGGCGGGCAATCGCATACTCGTGGCGAGCCACATTATGAGCGCCGAGAAGACCGCGACCACGATGATCGCCCACCCGAAACCGAGAACGGCGAGATTGCCGGCGTGCGCGGATGGATCCGGGTAGTCGCCGAGCCAGCTTATGATGGCGAGACCGATCAGCCACACCACCACCCACGCTCCTGAACGAAACTCCAGTGGAGGCGTGGTCTCGCGGTTCCGCGCCTCGTGAATGACGAGCACCACGTAGCCTATCAGGACGGCGATGAAGAGCTTCCAGTCGGTAGCCCAACCCGACCAGTACACGATCAGATTGGAGGAGAGGAAGCCCAGGTAGGCGATGAGCGTCGCGGCGGGAAGTCGGAACGGACGCGCCTGACGCGGGATCTGCCGCCGCATCGCCACGAGCGCGAGCGGCCCGGATCCAAACGAGAGCACCGTGGCTGAGGTGACGAAGCCCACGAGCTTCTGCCATCCCGGAAACGGGAGGAAGAAGATCAGGCCGACGATGAAAGTGACGATCACGCTCACCCACGGCACGCCACGATCGCTCACCTTGGCGAGGGCGCGTGGCGCATTGCCGTTGCGCCCCATCGCATAAGAGATCCTCGCCGTGACGGTGGTGTAGATGAGTCCCGTGTCCGCGGGCGAGATGAATGCGTCGACGTAGAGAAGGACCGCGAGCCAGCTCAGACCCATGGCGCCGGCCAGCGCCGCGAGAGGTCCGTAAGTGGCGGCCATCCCGTTCATCCCGCCTGTGAAGCTGGTACCGATGTTGGCCCAGCCGTTGCGCAGCGCATTCGACGGGAGCGCACCGATGAACGCCGACTGCAGCGCGATGTACAGAACTCCCGTTATCAGGACCGAGCCGATGATGGCGATCGGCACGTTGCGCTGCGGGTTGCGGGTCTCGCCTGCCAGCTCCACGCCCTGGCGAAAGCCGAGGTAGGAGAAGACGATGCCGGCGGTGGCGATCGAGGAGAACACGCCGCTCCAGCCGAAGGGCATGAAGCCGCCCGCCAGCTCGTGGCTGAAGTTCACGCCGTGGAAGACGGTGACGATGAACGACACGATCACCACCACGATTATCGCGAGCTTCCACCACACCATCGCATTGTTGAGGCGTGCGAACCAGCGAATCCCCACGACGTTGATGAGACTGAAGAGCGCCAGCATCGCCGCCGCCACCGCGAACCCCGCGCCGGTGAGGACGGGAACTCCGCTGTCCAGTCTCTGCAGCCAGGGGAGATAGTTGGTGGCGTATTGCAGCGCTGCCTCGACTTCGATAGAGGTAGTGGAGGCCACCGCCAGCCACGTTATCCAGCCCAGCGTGTAGCTGGCGAACGAACCAAACGAGTAGTGAGGAAATCGCACAACGCCGCCCGAAACCGGAAACATGGTGCCCAGCTCCGCGTAGCAAAGTCCGATCAGGATGATCATGACGCCGCCGATCGCCCATGCGATCACGGACGCGGGTCCGGCTATCTGGGCAGCGCTCAGCGCACCGAACAGCCACCCCGATCCGATGATGGACCCCACGGCCGTGAAGAGGAGTCCGATGATTCCGATGTCGCGCCGGAGTCGGTGGTCGTCAGCAGCTTCGCGATGAATGACAGTGCCGGTTTCCGTCATGATCTCCTCGTGAACGGAGCGGAGACGCGCGGACAGGTCGGCAGGGACGACGCTCCGGGCCGACCGCGCGCCGAAGTTGGTATGACGGATCATTGCCGCCGTGCACGCCATGCACAAGACAAATGCATGGGAGTGCATATATTTGTCTTCGCGGCTCTGCCTGCCTCGTTCATGGGCGCCCAACGATTCGGCGGACTCGCGCGTAATAGCGCCTGGGTTCGTCGTCACTCGCCCTGCGGGGGTGCTGACAGTGAGAGTGCTCTACACTAGCTTCCGGTAATGCACGGCCTGCTCCAAAGCTTCCGCCGTCCGCGTTCGCGCGTTCTCGTTCTGGCAGCCTGCCTCGTGCTGGCTGCCCAGAGCGTGGCGTCGCTGCTGGCGCCCGCGGCCGAGGCCCGTGCATCGCAAAGCGCACCCGCCCATGTCGAGGCGGCGGGTACCCACCAGCACCATTCGCACAACCCCGCCGACTGTGCAGCGTGCATCGCGCTGCAGCTCACCGGCATACCGCAGCGGCCTTCCGCGCAGGAAACCGTCGTCGCCGAGCGACGCACGATTGCTCCGCCGCCGGCGCTTCACGTCGCCAGTGCGAGCCGCCTCGACGACCGGCACTCCAGAGCCCCACCCACCGTCTCGTAGCTGCTTCGGTAGCTCCCGCTACCGGTAGCGCTTCGCTGCGTGTGCGTCGCACACGCAGGGTCTCCCCGCGTTCGATCGGCCGAACTCGCAGGCGCCGACGACGCATGCCTCTCTCCCCCTCGGGCCGAAGGCGTGCGGATCGTCGGGGCGAGAGCAGCCACCGGTGACGCGGGTCCACCGCCAACGGTATGGTCGGAGGGGTTCATGCACGTGTACTTGCTCATCGCCGCATCCGTTTTCTGTTGCGGCTCGGCTCTCCACGCACAACGAGGCGATACGGCCACGCGAGCACCGGCAGCGGCCGATGCGCCGGCCGGTTCGCTCCTGCTGACGCGGGAGCAGGCCGTGAACAGCGCGCTCGCGCACAACCCGCAGCTTCGCGCCGCGCGCGAGCAGATCGCGCAGGCACGGGCACGCGTGAGCGAGGCGAAGGCGCTCCCCGAACCGGAGTTGGGGCTCAGCATGGAAGACGAGTCCCGGCTCTTCACCCACGCCCCGGATGGGTCGAAGGAGTTCGGCCTCGGTGTGACGATCCCCTTCCCCACCAAGATCCACCTCGCCGGAAAGGTCGCGGGAACCGACGTCGACGCGGCGTCGCTGGCGTACACGCAGTCGCAGCAGTTGATCGAGTCGGAAACCGTCCAGAGCTACGACGCACTGCTCGTGGCGCTGCGCCACGGCGACGATCTCCGCGAGGCCAGGAGACTGGCCGGCGACTTTCTCTCGAAGACACAGGCTCGCTTTCAGGCGGGGACGGTAGCCGGGATCGACGTGGTGAAGGCCCGGGTCGAGGCTTCGCGAGCCGAGAACGACCTGATCGCGAACCAGCGGGACGTCTCCAATGCGCGCGCGGCGCTCAACCGGCTCATGGGCCGGCTGCTCGGCGCAGGGCTCGAGCTGGCCGACTCGCTAGCCGTGCCCGCGCCAATTCCGCCGCTGGGAGCGCTCGAGGAGCGCGCACTCGCCACTCGTCCGGAGATCCGCGGAATCGCGGCGGCACGACGCGGCGCGAGCGCGGCGACCTCCCTGGCGAGCCAGTACTGGCTCCCCGACATCAGCGTCACGCTGTCGAAGGACTTCGCCGCCGGTGCCGCCGCCGCTCCGTACACCACCGAGATCGGGTTCGGCCTCCCGCTCTTCTTCTGGCAGCATCACAAGGGCGAGATCGCGGAGTCGCGGCACCACGAGCTGGAGCTCGAGGCGGCTGGCCGCGACCTCGCAGCGCAGGTTTCGCAGGAGGTACGCGCGGCCCACGCTGCGGCCAGCACGGCGCTCCAGCAGGTGGCCTACCTGCGTGACGAGCTCCTTCCCGAGGCGCGCGAGGCCTATCGCATCGCCTCCACCAGCTACGGCCTCGGCGGCTCGTCCGCGCTCGAGGTGCTCGACGCGCAACGCACGCTGCTCGACGTCGAGAGTCAGTACACGGACGCACTCGGTGCCTCCAACGATGCGCGTGCTCAGCTCGAGCTGGCCGTCGGCGCACCGCTCGTCCCGAACTCCAACAATCGAGAGCCATGAAAACCGTCGAAAGGGCAATCACCGCGCTCGCACTGGGCATCGCGATAGCGGCGAGCTCGGCGTGCGGCTCGCGAGCCGACGCCGACGCCGTTGCAGCACGCGCGGACTCCGGCCGGAAGGACTCGTCGCTCGTGCTCCCTCCGGAGCAGCGCGAACGCTTCGGGGTGGTAGTGGTCGAACCCACCTCCTTCCGCCGGGTGGTGCGTACCACCGGCACGGTGGCGTACGATGGCGACCAGTCCACCGAAATACTCGCTCCGATTTCGGGGCCCGTCACGCAGATACTCGTGCAGCCCGGTGTTCGCGTGCACAGGGGTCAGGCACTGGCATACGTGTCGTCGCCAGACTTCGCCGATGCCGTTGCGGACTACCGAAAGGCGCGCGCCGGCGCGGTCAACGCGCAGAGGGTGGCGGACCTGGATGCCAAGCTGTTCGAGAACGACGCCATCGCGCGCCGGGAGCTGGAGCAGGCGCAGACGGACGCGATCTCCGCGGCCGCCGATCGCGACGCGGCTCTGCAGCGCCTGCAGGCACTCGGCGTGGATGACTCCACGCTCAGCGCTCTGGAGGCGGGCAGGGCCACCGACGCGATACGCGGCGTCATCCGCTCGCCCATCGAGGGGACACTCGTCGAGCGGGCGATCACGCCGGGCGAGCTGCTCGAGGCAGGCTCCACCTCCTGCTTCACAGTGGCCGACATCTCCGCGATGTGGGTGATGGCCAACGTGTTCGAGTCCGATCTCGAGTCGGTGCACACGGGTGACGAGGCGACAATCACCACCAGCGCCTCCGACGAACCGATGACGGGCCGCGTCGACAACGTGGCCGCATTCGTGGACCCGGGCACCAAGGCCACGGCCGTACGAATCGCGGTACCCAACCGCGGCCGCATCCTGAAGAAGGACATGTACGTGAACGTCGGGATCCAGTCGCGCCGCGACAGCGAAGGCACGCTCGTCCCCGTTTCCGCAGTACTGCGCGACGAGGACAATCGCCCGTTCGTATTCATACAGGATTCCGCCGGCCGCTACGAGCGCCGTTCGGTGGAGCTCGGCTCACGGGTAGAGGAGCGCTACGAAATAAGCAGCGGTCTGCACTCTGGAGACCGGGTGATTTCTCGCGGCGGACTGTTCCTCCAGTTCGCGCAGAGCCAGTGAGCGCCATGGAAGACATGCCGCGTCCCGGCCAACTGCCCGCCGACCCCACCGTGTCGGCGGAGCGCCGCCCGTCGCTCATAAACCGGATCGTATCCGCTTCGCTCTCGCAGCGATTCCTCGTCATCCTTCTCGCACTACTGTTGATCGCCGCGGGCGTGTGGAGCTTCACACGGCTGCCGGTGGATGCGTATCCCGACCTCTCGCCGCCGATCGTCGAGGTGATCACGCAGTGGCCGGGCCATGCATCTGAAGAGGTGGAGCGCCTCATCACCGTTCCGGTGGAAGTCGAGATGAACGGTCTCCCGAAGCTGCACGTCGTGCGCTCGGTTTCACTGTACGGGCTCTCGGATGTGAGTCTCACATTCGACGACGGCACCGATCTCTACTTCGCACGGCAGCAGGTGTTCGAGCGGCTCCCCGATGTCGAGGTTCCGGATGGCGTATCGCCTTCGGTCGGACCGCTGTCGTCGCCGTCGGGGCTGGTTTACCGCTACGTGCTGCAGAGTCACGACCGGTCGCCGATGGAACTGAAGAACATCAACGACTGGGTGATAACCAAGGCGTACAAATCCGTACCTGGCGTGGCGGAGGACTCACCGCTCGGCGGCGAGACGATGCAGTACCAGGTACTGCTCGATCCCACCCGACTGGCGGGATCGGGCCTGTCCGTGACGGACGTCGGCGACGCGCTCGGCGCGAACAACGGCAACGCCGGCGGCGGCTTCTATTCCGAGGGCGGACAGTTCTACTACGTGCGCGGACTCGGACGAGTCCACACGCTGGAGGACATCGGCAACGTGGTAGTAGCCGTGCACGACGGAACACCGATCCTGGTGAAGGACCTGGGCCAGGTCGTGATCGGCAACGCGCCGCGCCTCGGGCAGTTCGGGTTCGACAGCACCGATGATGCCGTCGAGGGCGTGATCATGATGCGCACGGGCGAGCTCGCGCAGACGGTGCTGAAGGGAGTGGAGGCGAAGACCCGGGCGCTCAACGACTCGACGCTTCCGAAGGACGTGAAGATCCACCCGTACTACGATCGCAGCGACCTCGTTGCGCTCACCACGCGCACGGTGGAAGACAACCTGCTCCGAGGCATCGTGCTCGTAGTGGTGGTACTGATCTTCTTCCTGTACGACTTCCGCTCGGGGCTGATCGTGGCGGCCACGATACCGCTCTCGCTCCTCTTCGCGTTCATCGTACTCGACCTGCGAGACATACCGGCGAATCTGCTCTCGATAGGCGCCATCGACTTCGGCATCCTGGTGGATGGTGCAGTGGTGATGGTGGAGAACATCTATCGACAGCTCTCGCTGCGGCACGGCACCGAGTATCGATTGCGAGACGTGATCGTGAAGGCGGCTGCCGAAGTGGATCGGCCGATCTTCTACGCGGTGGCGGTGATCATCGCGGGCTTCCTTCCGATCTACGTACTCTCCGGCCCGTCGGGGCGGCTGTTCAGACCCATGGCCGACACCACGATCTTCGCGCTCATCGGATCGCTGCTGGTCACCCTGACGCTCATCCCCGTGCTGGCGTCCTGGCTCTACAGAAGCGGCGTGAAGGAACGGCGGAACGCGGCCTTCGAGTGGATCAAGGGCATGTACCAGCGCGGGCTGGATGGCGCACTCGCCCATCCGTGGATCACCATAGCCGGATCGACGGCGGTGTTCGTGGCGTCGCTTCTACTCGTTCCTTTCATAGGCGCGGAGTTCATGCCGCATCTCGATGAAGGGGCGCTCTGGGTGCGCGCGACGATGCCCTACACGATCTCCTTCGACGAGTCCTCGAAGATCGTTCCGCAGATACGCACGATTCTGAAATCCTTCCCCGAAGTAACGGTGGTCGGCTCGGAACATGGCCGACCGGATGACGGGACCGACGCCACCGGCTTCTTCAACGCGGAGTTCTACGTCGGGCTGAAGCCTTACGACGAGTGGAAGGGCGACATCCACGACAAGGCGGATCTGATCACGGCGATCAACGAGAAACTGAAAGTCTTCCCGGGCATCATCTTCAACTACACGCAGCCGGCGGAGGACGCGGTGGACGAGGCCGAGACGGGCCTCAAGAGCGCGCTCGCGGTGCAGGTGTTCGGAAGCGATCTGCACGTACTCGAGCGGAGCGGCGTCTCCATCAAGCGTGTGCTCGAGCAGGTGCCGGGGATAACGCACGTGACGGTAGTGCAGGAGCTCGGCCAGCCGGCGCTCACCATCACACCGGACCGCTCGAAGATCGCGCGCTACGGCGTGAACGTGGCGGATGTGAACGGATTGATCGAGGCGGCCGTGGGCGGTGCAGCCGCGACGGAAGTGGCTCAGGGCGAAAGGCTCTACGACCTCGTGGTGCGGCTGCAGCCGCGCTTCCGACAGACGCCCGAGCAGATCGGGGAGATTCCCGTGGCGACGCCCGATGGCCAGCAGGTACCGCTGAAGGATCTGGCCGACATCCAGGTGTCGAGCGGTGCGTCGTTCATCTACAGGCAGGACAACTCGCGCTTCATCGGTGTGCAGTTCTCGGTCGACGGGCGAGATCTGGCCAGCGCGGTGCAGGATGCGCAGCGTGCAGTGGCCTCCGCCGTGCCGGTGCCGCCAGGGTATCGTGTGGAGTGGGGCGGCGAGTACCAGGAGTACACCGCATCCAGAGCGCAGCTCAGAATCATCCTCCCTCTCACGGTCCTCCTGATCTTCCTCCTGCTCTTCGCGCTGTACAGCAACTTCAAG
>JBIQLU010000019.1:0-26903 GCA_044463985.1 Gemmatimonas aurantiaca
AGTCCGCCCCTCCTCACCTCCCGCACCCTGCCGCTCCCGCCGCCGCCGCAGATGAAGTGATCGTCACCGGCGTATTCGAGGCCCGAGATGCCGGTGCCGGAAGGCATGTCGATCTGCTCGAGCACCTCGCCGGTGGCGGGGTCGATGCGGCGGAGATCGCTCTCCTCGCCCTCCCACGTGCCGTGCCAGAGCTCTCCATCCGCCCACGTGACGCCGGTGACGAAGCGGTTCGACTCGATCGTACGGAGCACTTCGCCGGTCTCGGGATCCACCTGATGGATTCGTCGAGCACGATACTCTCCAACCCATAGCGTGCCCTCGGCCCATGCGAGCCCGGAGTCGCCGCCATGCGCGGGCGCCGGGATCGTGCCGAGCACCTTGCCAGTCGCAGGGTCGATCTTCTGGATGCGAGCTTCGGCGATCTGGAAGAGATGCTTTCCGTCGAACGCGGTTCCCGCGTGCGCGGGCACGTCGAGCGAGCGCGCTTGCGCGCCCGTATCACGGTCCATCGCGGTCAGTCTGTCGCCCACGGCCACCCATACGCTCTCTCCGTCGTACGTGACTCCGTGGACGCTCTTGCCCCCGGGCATCGGGTCTGACTCCCGAACGATATCAGCTTTCGATCGAATCATGTGCGCATCCTCCTGGCGTATGCGCTCCATCCTAATCGATTGAGAACGAGGCAGGGAGTAACAAGACTGTCGTGAAACCGGGGAGCGCCGGAGTGGTCCAGCGGCGTGCACGGCCGCGGCCATACGCCTGCACCTTCCCTTCGGACGCGAGCGTATCGAGCTCCCGCTGCACCGTGCGCTGACTCGTCCCGAGCGCCAGCGCAAGTGCGGAGCTCGACCACGATTCGCCATCGGCGAGAAGCGCGAGCACCGACGCGTGCTCTTCTTGCACGGGGCGGGCGAGCACGACGACCTCGACCCCGCCTCGCGCCCGAAGCGCGAACCCCCGGCTCGTGGCGTCGATATCCGCCAGATCCCGCAACTCCGAACGGAGTCGACTCACCTCGACCCGCAGGCGAGCGCGGTGGGATTCGTCTGTGAACTTCGCGCCGAACGCGCGCGCGAGCAGCTCGCTCCTCCGCACATCTCCCGGCCACGCTGCGCCCAGTGTGCGCGCGAGCGCGAAGAGTACCGGGCGTGTTGCGAGCGAGACCGCCGTCGCTTCGTCCCGTACCACGTTGCGACATGCGTCGATGACCAGCGCGCCCGAGCCCAGAAGCTCTTCGACCTCATCCAGCGTGACCGGTCGTTCATCCCCGCGGACGATCGCGCGCGCTGCGGGTGCGTGGAGGAACGCGATCGCACGCTCCACTTCGGCCGTGAGCGACGGAATCCCCGCAGTGCGCGCCGCATGCGCGGCGCGCACGAGCGCCGCTCTGGCGACCCGGGTACGTATTCGCCGCAGCGCTACCCCGGCAACCACCATCTCGTGCAGCGCGCGCGACGCCGGGGGAAGCGGCGTGGGGTCGAGAGTCTCCAGTACGTGTTCCGCTTCGTCGATCCGGCCGATCAGAAGCAGGCGGCGCAGCGCGAGCTGGCGGGCGAATGTCGCGTTGATGACATCGCCGTGCCGTTCGAGAGTCTCGCGCGCTGCATCGAGCGCCTTCGGACGCCAGCCCAGTTCGCGTGACGCGAGCGCGATCTCGGCCTCGGCAACTACGCATCGCGCGCGCGCGACGGCTTCGCGCGGCCCGAACGCACGTGCCGCGCTTCGAAGCAGCGTTCGCGCGCGTGAGAGGTCACCGAGCTGCGCCATCGCGATCCCCCGGAGTGCGAGCGCGGGCGGATCGTCGCGCAGAGCCACGCGATTGAGCGCGCCGAGCGGATCTCCCGCCGCGAGCGCGCGCGCCGCGGCAGTGATCAGGGAGTCCATCGGAATCCCGACATGGTTGTAACTCACACCCTCCGGTTGGCCGGCAGTAATCTACCCCGTGACCACCAACTCACGACAAGTCGAATCGTGCACCGCGCGACCGACTGTCGAAGAACAGAGGAGGACGCAGCGATGACGACACACACAATTGGAACTCGTGATCAATGGCTCCAGGCCCGGCTCGCGCTTCTGGAGGAAGAGAAGAAGCTGACACACTGGAGCGACGAAGTGGCGCGACAGCGTCAGGAACTGCCATGGGTGCGAGTGGACAAGGAATACAGCTTCGATACCGAAGACGGAGCCGCGACACTCTCGGACCTGTTCGCAGGGCGGTCGCAGCTCCTCGTCTACCACTTCATGTTCGGCCCCGACTACGAGGCAGGCTGCCCCTCGTGCTCCGCCATAGCTGACGGCTTCGAGGGCATCGCCGTTCATCTCGCGCACCACGACGTGATGCTGACAGCGGTGTCGCGAGCGCCACTGGCGAAGCTTCTCGCATATCGCGAGCGGATGGGCTGGAGCTTTCCGTGGGCGTCTTCCTTCGGCGGCGACTTCAACTTCGACTTCAGCGTCGGCTTCAGCACCGAGCAGCAGCGCGAGAGTGGCATTGAGTACAACTTCCAGCGCGAGCCGGCCATGAGCGTGGCGCCCACGAGCGGCGCCGTGGTGGAGATCGCCGCCACGGCCGGAACCGACACGGCCACGTTCCTTCGTGAGCGACCCGGGCTGAGCGCCTTCGTTCGCGAGGGCGGCGAGATCTACCACACGTACTCCGCCTACTCGCGCGGCCTCGACTCCCTGTGGGGGATGTACCAGTGGCTCGATCGCGCCCCGCTCGGGCGCAACGAGAAAGGGGTCTGGTGGCGCCACCACGACATGTACGACAACCGCTGATCGAGCTCCCGGCGATGCCCTCCATGAGCATGCCGTGGATGCGAATGCCCGGCGAAACGTGGCTTGGCGCAACGCTGTCGTTCCTCGGCATGTGGCTCCTGATGATGGCAGCGATGATGCTGCCATCCCTGGCGCCGTCTCTGGTGCGCCATGCACGTGCCGCACCCATGGGAGGGAAGTGCCGGGCGGCGGCCGGGACCGTGCTGTTCGGAGCCGGATACTTCGCCGTCTGGGCAGCGATGGGACTGATCATCTTCCCGTGCGGCGTGGGGATCGCCTGGATCGTGGTGCATCGGCCCACTCTGGAACGCGCACTGCCGACCGTGATCAGCCTGGTCGTGTTGCTGGCTGGCGCGCTTCAGTTCACCGAATGGAAGGCACATCAGCTCGAGTGCTCGCGCGAGTGGCCTTGGCCGGATCACCCGCTTCGTTCCACACTGACCACTTCATGGAAACACGGCGTGAAGCTCGGACTCCACTGCAGCTACTGCTGCCTCGGCATGACGGCCGTTCTCCTTGCCACCGGCTTCATGGAACTCCGCTCCATGGCACTGATCACTGCCGCGATCACGGCTGAGCGAATCGCACCCTCCCCACGACTCGCAGCGCGCCTGATCGGTGCCGCCCTCGTCATCACCGCACTCTTCCTTATCGCGCGCGCGAACGGAGTGTGGGGGCAGTGAGAAAAGCAGAAAGCAGAAAGCAGAAAGCAGGAACTGCACACGCCGCTGGTCATTCCCGCGGAAGCGGGAATCCATGTTACTCGGCCGAACATGGGTCCCCGCTTTCGCGGGGACGACGCTGAAGCGTGTGCAGCTCCTGCTTTCTGCTTCCTGCCTTCTGCTTTCTGGCCTTCGGGCTTTCAGTCCGCGTAGTAGATGAACCTTCCGCAGTTCTCGCACGTGCGCAGCTCGGTGTTGCGGTCCTGATCGTGCCCCTTGCTGGTCGGCACGTGGACGAAGCAGCCGTAGCACACTCCATTCAATACCGGCGCGACCACTCGTTCGTGGCGCCGGCCGATGCGCTGCAGTGCGCGCTGCGTCTTGTGCGACAACTGCGCTTCACGCTCGGCAATCCGTTCACCAAGTCGCTCGCTCACCTGCTCCACATCGACCGGTATTCCGGCGGCGGCGTACTCCTCGGCCGAGATGTCACGTCTCAGCGTCTGCAGATCCTGGATTTCCAGGAGTATTTCCAGTTCCCTGTCCAGCATCACACACCCTTCTCCTCGAGCAGTGCGAGGAACTGCTGCGGCTCGGTGAGCGAGAAGAGGCGATCCGGCACGTCCGCTTCCTTGCTGAACTGCGCGATCTTGCCAAGAACGGGAAGGTACTGGTTCGAAACTTCGAGGGGCGGCGCGACGATCAGAAAGAAGAAGTTCACCGGCTTCTCGTCGATCGCGCGGAAATCCACACCGTCGCTCTTGCGGCCGAACGCAACGCGCAGCTTGCTCACGACCAGCGAGCGGCAGTGCGGAATGGCAATCCCTCGACCGATGCCCGTCGATCCGAGATTCTCGCGCCGCTTCAGCATCTTGTAGAGCATTCCTTCGGACTTCTCATCCAGCTTCAGGAGAGCGATCAACTCCTTCAGGATCTCGTCCTTCGAACTGCCCTTCAGCGCGAGATCGATCGCATCTTCGGTGAAGAATTGACGTAGTTCCATCTATGTCCTCAATGTCTTATTCGTGGGCCAACATCCGCTCTGGCGGGGCCAACTTTTCAAGCTACCGGAGTGCTTGCTGGCTGTCAAATACTGACGTTGCATGCACTTGGAGGCACCGTTAGCTTCCGGCATGCCTTTCCCGTTCCCACGCGTGCACGACGTTCCGCTCTACCTCGCGCCGATGGCCGGAGTGTCGGAGTCGCCCTTCCGGCGACTCTGCCGCCGCTTCGGTGCGGACGTCGTCGTGACCGAGTTCCTGTCGGCGGAGGGTATCCGGCGGGAAAACGAAGCCACGATCTCCAAGCTCCGCTTCGGCGCCGACGAGCGGCCGATCGGCGTGCAGATCTTCGGCGCCGACCCGTCGGCGATGGGCGAGGCAGCGGCGCTGGTCACCGATGTCTTCGCCCCGGAGTTCATCGACATCAACTTCGGCTGTCCGGTAAAGAAGGTGGTCAAGCGCAACGGCGGTTCGGGGTGCCTCAAGGATCTCGGACTCGTCGACGATGTCATCAAGGCCGTCGTGCGCTCGACTCACCTGCCGGTCACTGTGAAGATCAGAAGCGGGTGGAGCGAGGAGATGCGCGATCCCGTCGCGATCGCGCTCCGCTGTCAGGACGCGGGTGCCACGTTGCTCACGCTGCATCCGCGTACGCGCTCGCAGATGTACTCCGGCGATGCCCGGTGGGACGAGATCGCGGCGGTCGTGGAGGCGCTCGACATCCCGGTCGTCGGCAACGGCGACATCAAGACCGCGGAGGACGCGGTGCGGATGCATCGGGTGACAGGTTGCGCGGGCGTGATGATCGCGCGCGGCTCGTTCGGCCAGCCATGGATCTTCGATCAGACGCGCGCCCTTCTCGAAGGGCGCGCCATGCCGCCTGCGCCGCCGATCGCGGAGCGCTTCGCCATCGCCATCCAGCACGCGCGGATGGCGGAAGCTTTCGAGATGGACCCGCGCGGAGCCGCCATCGAGTTCCGCAAGCACCTCGGCTGGTACGTGAAGGGCGTACCGGGATCCGCGGATCTCAGACGACGCCTCCACCAGGTGGTGTCGCTCGCCGAGGTGGAGGAGATCCTCGGCGAGTACCTGCGCGAGCGCGACCGCGGCGATCAGTATGACGATGACGCGACCGCGAATACCGTGAGCGCCAGCGCGCCGGTGGCCGCGACGATCTGAGCGCATGCCGGGTCGCGGCGAGTCGTCAGCACGCTCGCGGCTTTCGAGGCTGGCGCGCCGTTGCCCCACGGGGAGCACGATCGTCAACATCGACGACGGGTAAGGCGGGGCGCACGCTGCCTGGCGAATCGCCCGCTCGGAAGCAGCCCACGCGGTGGGCGTTCGCACACGAGAATTCAACTCTGGGGAAGCAACGTGCCAGCGGCCGCGTTCACCCTGGGCGCCGCGATAGCCGCACTCCTGACGGCGCTCCTCGCTGCACTGATCATAACGCGCCGCGCGCGTGAGGAAGCCGACCGAACGGCCGCGCAGAACGTCACGCTGGCCATGGCGCTGCGTCCGACGCCCGCGGGGAGCATGCGCGCGGTTGGCGCACCGCGATACCGCCACGTTCCATCGGCCGATGGATCGCTCCCGGACCACTCGGTGGAAGCCGAACTGGTCGAGCGATACCTCCAGGACATCCGCGATGCGCTCGGCGCCGACGACGTCGTGCTGTGGAAACACGGCGAGAGCGACGAGCTGCTCACCGTCGCCTCCGCGTCGGGCTCGACATCTGCCAGCGACTTCCGCACCACACCGCCTGCCGACTCGCTCGCGCACTGGGCGCTGCAGCAGGGGATGGTGGCCAGCAACTACGACACAGACGAGGCCTTCCTCGTAGCGACGCCGATAGGTCCGGATGGGCGCGAGCACGGCGTGATAGCGCTCTACGCGGCAGACCGGCGGGCGATCTCCTGTGAGCGGGCGCGTACGTACCTTCCTCGATTCGGAAAGCGTCTGGCGCTCGTCCTGGACCTCGTGCACAGGGGCCGCGAAGCGCATCGCTATCGTGACAAGTCCGAGGTGCTGGCGCGGGCGGCGGAGGAGATCCAGGCGAGCTCCGACCTCTCGTCACTCGGGAGAGCGATATGCTCGTCGGCGCTCAAGGTATCGGGCGCGCCCCGTGCCGCGTTCGTCGTGTGGGATGCCGACGAGCGTGAGGACGGCGAGGGAGGGAGCGGACGGATAGTGACCGTCTCGCTCGGCCATCCGATGTCGCCGGGCTTCGCCATCGCGCACGACTCGTTCGTGGGGACGGCGTGTCGTGAGCGGCAGCGCTTCACGATCCGCGAATCGTACAGGATGTCCGACTTCCCCATTTTCGGGCCGTACGAGCCGGGTCGAAGAATCGGATCGATCGCGATCGTGCCGCTCCTGCGCAACGGACGGTCGTTGGGCGCGATAGCCGTGGAGGCAGACGAGGAGTCGCAGCTCACGTCGGTGGAGGGATCTCTCCTCCAACTGCTCTCATCGGTCGCGTCGGTGGGACTGGAGAGCGTACGGCAATTCGAGGAAGTGACCGCGCGGGCGGCCACGGACGAGCTCACCGGCCTTCCCAACAGGCGCATGTTCGACCAGCGGCTCCGGCAGCACCTTGCCGAATGCGACCGTCACGGCCAGGCCCTGTCGCTCATCGTTTGCGACATCGACCACTTCAAGCACGTCAACGACGAGTACGGCCACCTCGCCGGCGACATGGTGCTCGCCGCCATCGCGCGTGCGATGGTGCGGACCATACGAACCATCGACGTCTGCGCTCGGTACGGCGGGGAAGAGCTGGCCATACTGCTGCCGCAGACCGGCACGGAACGCGCGCTGGACGTTGCCGAGCGACTTCGGAGGACGATCGCCGAGCTTCGCGTGAAGGTGGATGGCGAGTCGGTCGGAGTGACGGCCTCCTTCGGGGTCGCGTGCTATCCGGACGGCGGCGGCGGGGGAGACGCGCTTTTTCAGAATGCGGACCGGGCCTTGTACGCAGCCAAGAACGCAGGCAGAAACAACGTGAAGGCAAGCTGCGGAACTGTAGTTGCAGCAATCGGTTAATGCATTCTGCGGAAGCGCCATGTGAACCTGGCAGTGCATTGACCCGCGGCCGGATCTTCGCTAGATTGCATGTCGTACGGGGGCGACTGGCTTCGACGGGGTCAGTGAATCCGTGGCAGCGTGTCCAGGTTCTCGGGTCCTGGTAAAACCCTCGGGAAACGTTACAATTGCCAACTCTGAAATGGCACTGGCTGCGTAACTTCGGTTGACGCACCTGCCCGGTAGGCAGCCCGCCCGAAGCGGTTTGCCGGGTATCGCAAAATCGGGATAGTGCGCAGTCGCGTCTTCCGGCGGCGTGCGAAGGTTTAGAAGACTCGTTCGAACGTGGGCCGCCCGCTGGCCAGCGATCGGAGACCTCAATCAGCGGGATACACACGTAGACGCCGTGGTGGATCTAGTCTCGGACCGGGGTTCAATTCCCCGCGCCTCCACTTCGAAACCCGCTACCTGGCACCAGCCGGGCGGCGGGTTTCGTGCATCACTCCCACCACCATGAGCACCAGCGAATCGCACGCACCGCACGACCCCGGGCCTGAGGAAGCGCTCGCGCGTGCCGGCGAGGTCGACCCCGATGCCGGCCACACGCTGCATCTCCCTGGCACGCGCGAGGTCCGCTTCGGGACCGCGTCGTGGACCGATCCGACAATCACCCGCGGGGCCGTGTTCTATCCATCCGGCGTGGACTCGGCCGAAGAGCGCCTGCGCTACTACGCGTCGCGCTTCTCGCTCGTCGAAGTGGACGCCACCTACTACGCGCTTCCGGCAAGAAGGACGGCCGAGCTCTGGAACGACCGCACTCCGGCAGACTTCACGTTCAACGTGAAGGCTCACGCACTGATGACCGGCCAGCCCACCGAAGTTCGACGATTGCCGCGCGAGCTGCGCGAGGCGCTTCCCGAGGAGCTGGCCGCGAAGGAGCGAATCTACGGGAAGGATCTCCCTCCCGAACTGTACGACGAAGTGTGGGTCGGCTTCCGCGATGCGCTCGAGCCGCTCAGATCATCGGGGAAGCTCGGAGCGGTTCTGCTGCAGTATCCGCGCTGGTTCCACCCGGGGCACGACAACCGGGTCGCGATCCGCGACGCGCGTGACAGACTCGGAGATCTCCCCTGCGCCGTGGAGTTCCGCAACGCGAGCTGGTTCAGCGAGCGAAACGCGGAGCACACTCTCGACTTTCTGCGTCGTGAAGATCTCCCCTTCGTGATGGTCGACGAACCGCAGGGTTTCGCGAGCAGCGTTCCGCCGATCGTCGCCGTCACGTCTCCGCGCCTCGCCATGGTGCGCTTTCATGGTCGACGCGGCAGCAACTGGGAGAAGCCGGGAGTGCCGGTCGTAGAGCGCTTTCGCTATCTGTACGACCGGGGAGAGCTGGAAGAGTGGGCGCCTCGTATCGCGGGCGTTGCCGAAGAAGTCCAGGGCACGCACGTGATCATGAATAACTGCTACTCCAACTACGGAACTACGAACGCGCTGGAGATCGCGTCCATGATCCGCGAGGTCTACGGGAATTCTGGCCCCTGACTTGCCGAGTGACCCGTACTTGCCGACTGGAGGTCGCATGGGTCAGATCGACAGGCACGTGATGCGCGCGCGCGGACTGGGCGACATCTCGCGACAGGAGACGAGATCCGTGACGCACGGTAGCTTCTGGATTCCCGAGGAGGAGCGGGAGCTCTACAAGGAAGTCCTGGGTGCGTTGAATGCGGCAGCCGTCCCGTACGTGGTGGCCGGCGCCTACGCCGTACATGCGCACACCGGCATATACCGTGAGACGAAGGACCTCGACCTCTTCGTCGAGCCGGAGCAGGTGCTGCCGGCGATGCGCGCACTGCGCGGCATCGGACTCAGCGCGCGGCTGGAGCAGCCGCACTGGCTCGCCAAGGCGATGCGGGGCCGCCTCTTCGTCGACGTGATTTTCGGAATGGGGAACGGCCTCGCATGCATTGATCGCGACTGGTACGCCAACAGCACGCCGGCGATTCTCGCCGCGACGCCGGTGCGCATCGCGCCCGTCGAGGAGCTCATCTGGCACAGGCTCTTCATCAACGAGCGGCATCGACAGGACATGGCCGACATAGTTCATCTCATCGCCAGCGTTGGGCCGCTGATCGACTGGAAGCGGTTGCTCGAGAAGACGGGCGTGCACTGGCCCCTCCTTCTCGCGCAGCTTCTCGTCTTCCAGTACGTGTACCCCGAGCTTGGCGACCGCGTACCGTGCTGGCTCCTCGACCAACTTCTCGAGCGAGCGCGGCTCGAGCGCGACCGCGAACGGAGTGGAGAACGGGTCACGCGCGGTACGCTCATCTCCCGCTTCAGCTTCAGCATCGACGTGCACGAATGGGGTTTTCGCGATGTGCGCGCCGAGGAGGTGGCGGAGATGGAGCGTCTCCCGATCCTGCGCGAGATCGCGGCGAGCGACGTCTGGGACCAGAGCTCGCGCGCCGCGGCCGAGTACCGTGCAAGAGTCGCCTGAGGAGCGGCGCGAGCCGCCGCGCGGTCCGGCAGGCAGTGGGGGGAAGGGTACCGGCTGGCGCGGCCCCGAACGCAGGCGGCCCCCGTCCGGAGTCTTTCGCGTTGCGGCGGTCGGCGACATCCACTGCGGTGTGAGCGACGTTGGGCTCTTCCGCGACACGTTCGCGGACGCGAACGTGAAGGCCGATGTGTTGGTGCTCGCGGGCGATATGACTCGCCGCGGCGAGCTCTCCGAGTTCAAGGTGGTCGCCGGCGAGCTGGCCGACGTGAAGATCCCCGTGGTCGCCGTTCTCGGGAATCACGACTACGAGTCGAACCAGGTGGCGGAGGGAGTGGCGGAGCTCACGTCGCGCGGGATCCACGTGCTCGACGGCGATGGCTTCCAGCTCCTCGACCAGGTCGGCTTTGCGGGAGTGAAGGGCTACATGGGCGGCTTCGGACGCGGCACGCTCACCTCGTTCGGCGAGCCGGAGACCAAGGCATTCGTGAGCACCACCCTCACGCAGGTGCAGGGACTGGAGCTCGCATTGCGCCGTCTCGCGACTCCCGTCCGAATAGTGGTGCTGCACTACGCGCCCATTCTCGCCACGGTAGTGGGCGAGCCGGAGATCATCCACCCATACCTGGGGAGCGATCGCCTCGCGGAGCCGCTCGACCGGTACGAGTGCACCGTCGCGTTTCACGGCCATGCCCATTCGGGCACCTTCAGCGGCCACACCACCGGCGGCGTGCCCGTCTTCAACGTGTCGCTGCCGCTCCTCCGGAGAGACGATCCCAAACGCGGCTTCTTCGTCTACGAGATCCCGCTCCCGCCGGTGGGGTCAGGCACCTGACGTAGAGGGGGCGATAGCGTTGCTATCGCCCCCTCTACTATTGGGTACCTGACCCCGTCGGACCCCGTCACGTCACGCCAGCGCGGCTCGCGCTGCCGCGAGTCGCGCGATCGGCACGCGGTAGGGCGAGCACGATACGTAGTCGAGTCCGGCCTCGTGAAAGAAGCTCACCGAGCGCGGCTCGCCACCGTGCTCGCCGCAGATGCCGATCTTGAGCCCCGGCTTCGAGCGCCTCCCCTCAGTGACCGCGTAACGTACGAGCTTCCCGACGCCATCGGCATCGAGCACCTGGAACGGATCCTCCGGGAGGATTCCGCGCTCGACGTACGACGGGAGGAATCGACCGGCGTCGTCGCGACTGAGGCCGAACGTGGTCTGCGTCAGGTCGTTCGTGCCGAACGAGAAGAACTCCGCCTGCGTCGCGATCTCATCGGCGGTGAGCGCCGCCCGCGGCAGCTCGATCATCGTCCCCACCGTATACGAGATCTTCTCGCCCGTCTCCTCCATCACCTTCGCGGCCGTGGCGTCGATTATCGCGCGCTGGTTTCCGAACTCCGCCAGCGTCGCCACGAGAGGAACCATGATCTCGGGGTGCACGTCGACGCCGCGGCGCTTCACCGCGATCGCCGCCTCGATTATCGCGCGCGACTGCATCTCGGTGATCTCCGGATAGGTGATTCCGAGGCGACAGCCGCGATGCCCCAGCATGGGATTCGACTCGCGCAGCGACTCGATCACGCGCGCCAGTTCTTCCGCCGGAATGCCGAGCTGCTCCGCGAGGTGCCGCGTATCCTCCGCGCCGTGCGGCAGGAACTCGTGCAGCGGTGGATCGAGCAGTCGCACCGTTACCGGCAGCCCGTCCATCACCTCGAAGATTCCCTCGAAGTCCTTCCGCTGGATTGGCAGCAGCTTCGCGAGCGCGCGCCGGCGCCCCTCCTCGTCGCGCGAGACGATCATCTCGCGCATCGCCACGATGCGGTCTCCCTCGAAGAACATGTGCTCGGTGCGGCAGAGTCCGATCCCCTCGGCGCCGAAAGCGCGCGCGGTGCGGGCGTCGTTCGGAGTGTCGGCGTTGGCTCGCACGCGAAGCCTGCGCGACTCGTCGGCCCAGCCGAGAAGACGGGCGAACGAGGCGTACATCCGTGACTCCGAGGCCTTCATGCTTCCGGAGAGTACCTGGACGACGTCGCTCGGTACGGTCGGCAGCTCGCCGACGTACACGCGTCCCGTCGCGCCATCGACGGTGATCCAATCGCCCTCCTTGACGCTCGCTCCATTCACGCTGAAGCGGCGCTTCTCGGCGTCCACCTCGATGTCCTTGCACCCCACCACCGCGCATTTCCCCATCCCTCGCGCCACGACGGCCGCGTGGCTCGTCATGCCGCCTCGGGCCGTGAGAACGGCGCGCGCCGCGACGATCCCGTGAAAGTCCTCCGGAGTCGTCTCCTCGCGCACGAGGATGACGCTCTCTCCTTCGGCCGCACGCTGCTCGGCGCTGTCCGGATCGAACACCGCGTGTCCACTGGCCGCGCCGGGACTCGCCGGAAGTCCCACGGCCACCGGCTTCGCACTCACCGACGGATCGATTATCGGATGCAGGAGCTGGTCGAGCTGCTGCGCTTCCACGCGCTTCAGCGCTTCGTTCCGGGTGATCAGCCCCTCGTCCACCATCTCGTCCGCGATCCTCACGGCAGCGGCCGCGGTCCGCTTTCCGGTGCGCGTCTGGAGGAGATACAGCTTGCCGCGCTCCACCGTGAACTCGATGTCCTGCATGTCGTGGTAATGCCGCTCGAGGCGCTCCTGCGTGGCGAGCAGCTCCTCGTACGCACCGGGAAGACGCTTCGCCATCTCCTGGATCTCGAGCGGCGTACGGATGCCGGCCACCACATCCTCGCCCTGCGCGTTCACCAGGAACTCGCCGTAGAAGCGCTTCTCGCCGGTCGACGGATTACGCGTGAACGCCACCCCGGTCCCCGAATCATCTCCCATGTTGCCGAACACCATGGCTACCACGTTGACCGCGGTGCCGAGCGTTTCGGAGATGTCGTTGTGCCGGCGATAGTCCACCGCCTTCTTGAGCGTCCACGACTTCCAGACGGCTTCGATGGCGCCCCAGAGCTGCCGCTGCGGATCCATCGGGAACTCCTCGCCGATCGTGGAACGCACGAGCTCCTTGTACTCGCCAACGAGCGCTCGCAGAGAATCCTCGGAGAGCTCGGCATCGGTAGCGACGCCCTGCGCCGAGCGCTTCGCCGCGAGCAGCCGCTCGAAATTGTGGATCGGGACGTCGAGCACCACGTCGCCGTACATCTGGATGAAGCGCCTGTACGAGTCGTACGCGAAGCGCGCGTTCCCACTCTGCTGCGCGAGGCCGAGCACGCTCTGATCGTTGAGGCCGAGATTGAGTATCGTTTCCATCATCCCCGGCATGGAGACGGGCGCGCCCGAACGCACCGACACCAGCAGTGGATCCTTCACATCACCCAGCCCTCGACCCGCCGTCTTCTCGAGCTGCTCGAGACTCGCCGCCACCTCCGCGCGCAGCGAGTCCGGTATGGAGCGGTCGCCCAGATAGTCGACGCACGCGCGGCATGCAATGGTGAACCCCGGCGGAACCGGCACACCCAGATTCGTCATCTCGGCCAGGTTCGCTCCCTTCCCGCCGAGCTCCGCCTTCATCTCGCGCGTACCGTCAGCCTTGCCGTTTCCGAAGAAGTAAACCAGATGGGACATTGGGTCGAGCTCCGTCATTCATGGGTGATGGACTTCGAGAAAGCAGAGAGCAGGAAGCAGATGGCAGTTCCTGCTTTCTGCTGTCTGCCCTCTGCCTTCTGCGTCTTCAGCATCCGCAACCGAAACGCAGCTTGTCCGGATCGGTCGGGGGCGGGGTTGGATAATCGCCGGAGAAGCAGGCATGGCAGAATCCATCCGGGCCGTCCGGCACCGCGTGCAGCATTCCCTCCAGCGACAGGAAGCCGAGCGAGTCCACGCCGACTCGCTCGGCTATTTCGTCGACTGTGAGATTGGCGGCGATCAACTCCTCGCGCGAAGGCATGTCGATCCCGTAGTAGCACGGGCCGGTTACCGGCGGAGATGCGATGCGCATATGGATCTCGCGAGCACCGGCGGCGCGGATCATCGAGACGAGTCCGCGCGTGGTGGTACCCCGAACCATGGAATCGTCCACCATGACCACGCTCTTTCCCTCCAGCACCTCGCGCACCGCGTTGTACTTCACTTTCACTTTCTGCACCCGTCCCGCCTGCGATGGCTGGATGAAGGTGCGGCCCACGTAGTGATTGCGTATCAGCGCGAGCTCGAGCGGGAGTCCGGTCTCCTCGGCGTATCCGAGCGCGGCCGCGTTCGCGGAGTCGGGAACGCCGAATACCAGGTCGGCGCTGGGCGCCGGACATTCGCGACCGAGTCGATGGCCGAGCGCGCGACGCGCGCGATCCACCGAGCCGCCGAATATCCGGCTGTCGGGCCGCGCGAAGTATACGTACTCGAAAACGCAGCGGCGGCTCTCGAGCGGGGCCAGCGCCTGCACCGAACGGAGGCCGTTCGCATCCGCCACCACGATCTCGCCGGGCTGCACATCGCGCAGGTACGTGGCGCCGACCATGTCGAGTGCGCAGGTCTCCGATGCGAAAACTACCGCGTCGCCGATAGTCCCGATGCAGAGCGGCCGCCACCCTCGCGGGTCACGCACGGCCATCAGCGCGTCGCCGGTAGCCACGATGAGTGAGTATGCGCCCTCCACTCCCGCCAGCGAACTCGCTAGCCTCTCCTCCGGCGCGCGCTCCGTGGCACGAGCCATCCGGTGCACCAGAATCTCGGAATCCATGGTCGAGTTGAAGATCGATCCCATCGACTCCAGCTCTCTCCGGAGCTCGCTCGCATTCACGATGTTGCCGTTGTGCGCGAGCGTTATGTAACCGCCCTGGAAGCGCACCAGTACGGGTTGGGCGTTTTCCAGTGTGGAGGAGCCGGTGGTGCTGTACCTCGTGTGGCCCACGGCAAGGTCGCCGTGAAGCGTTGCGAGTTGCTCCGGTTCCAGCGCTTCGGAAACGAGCCCCATCCCACGGATGGCCCGCGCCGTGTTCGTGTCGTCAGCGACGACGATGCCCGCCGACTCCTGGCCACGGTGCTGCAACGAGTAAAGACCGAAGTGCGCGATGGCCGCCGCGTCCGGCGTTCCTCGCACACCGAATATTCCGCACATATGTCAGACTTCCGCTGGTTTAGGGTGTTGCTCGAGTACGGCTGACTCGGCCGATCCCACTGTCATGAGCGCGGGAATCGCCGAGTGGTACGCGCGCGCCAGACGCTCCAGCGGCGCGTCGATCGTGCGACCCTCTGCGCCGACCGTGATGGAGAGCGTCTCCTGAGCGGGGCGCACGGTCCCGATGCGACGAGCCGGCACACCGTGATGCGCGGCCAACTCCAGCAGGCGCGCAGCGTCGGGGGTGGTCGCGATGATTCTCGCCTGCGCCTCGCCGAAGAGCAGCGCCCGCAGGGGAAGATGATCCCAGCCACTCAACTCGATTTCGGCACCCACCTTTCGCTCAGGGTCGCCGATCGCGCACTCGGCCAGCGCCACGGCCAGGCCGCCCTCGCTGCAGTCGTGCGCGGAGCTCACCAGACCCGCGCGGATCGCGGCGAGAAGTGCGTCGATGACTGCGCGTTCCCTTTCGAGGTCGCAGCGTGGCGGCGCCCCGGCCACCACACCGTGGATGCGCGCGAGATACTCGCTCGCGCCCAGCTCGTCGGTGGGCTCGCCCAGCAGCACTATCGCTTCCTCACGCTCGGGGAATCGCGAGCGGGTCACGTGCTCGAGCGACTCCACCAGTCCGACCATCCCTATGACCGGTGTGGGGTACACCGCACCGGAGGGGTTCTCGTTGTACAGCGATACGTTGCCGCCGGTCACCGGAGTGCCGAGCGTGCGACACGCCTCGCCCATCCCGGCCACCGCCTCGCGGAACTGGAAGAAGACTTCGGGACGCTTCGGATTCCCGAAATTCAGGCAGTTGGTAATCGCCATCGGCTTTCCGCCGACGCACGCCACGTTGCGCGCTGCCTCGGCCACCGCGATCCGGCCGCCGACCCGCGGATCGAGATAGACGTAGCGCCCGTTGCAGTCGGTCTTGAGCGCGAGCGCCTTGTCGCTCCCGCGCACGCGGACGACCGCGGCATCGCCATCGCCTGGCGGCACGACGGTGCTCGTTCGGACCGTGGTGTCGTACTGGCGGAATGCCCAGCGCTTGCTGGCGATGGTAGGGGAAGAGAGAAGCCGCTCCAGCGTCCACGCCGGATCGCGCTCCTCCGGAAGCTCCGCGATCGTGCTCACATCGCGCTCACGCAATGCGCGGACCTCGTCGCTCTCGCGCGCCGCCGGCGTGTACACCGGACAGTCGGTGACGAGACGCGAGCCGGGGAATTCCGCCACGACGCGGTCACCCTCGGTAACCCGATACACCGGCTCCGCGATCACCTCGCCGATGACCTCGGCGTCGAGATCCCACTTCGTGAGAATAGCGCGTACGTCGTTCTCGTGGCCGCGCTTCGCGACGACGAGCATCCGCTCCTGCGATTCGCTGAGCAGAATCTCGTACGGTGTCATCCCCTCCTCGCGAACCGGCACCCGACTCGCGTCGATGGTCACGCCGACGTCGCCCCGCGCCGCCATCTCGGCGGATGACGAAGTGAGTCCGGCCGCACCCATGTCCTGGATCGCAACGATGTGACCGCTGCCGATCAGCTCGAGACTCGCCTCGAGGAGAAGCTTCTCGGTAAATGGATCGCCCACCTGCACGCGAGGGCGCTTGGCCTCGCTCGCCTCCGAGAGATCTTCGGAGGCGAACGACGCGCCATGGATGCCGTCGCGACCAGTGCGTGCGCCCACCGCCATGATGGGGTTGCCCACGCCCTCTGCCACGGCGCGGATGAGATCCTTCTCGTGCATGATCCCCACGCACATCGCGTTCACGAGTGGATTGCCCTCGTACGATGCGTCGAACATCACCTCGCCGGCGACCGTGGGAATCCCGACGCTGTTGCCGTAGTCCCCGATCCCCTTCACGACGCCGCCGAACAGGTAGCGCACCCGCGCGGAGTCGAGGGGGCCGAAGCGAAGCGAATCGAGCATCGCGATCGGCCGCGCGCCCATCGTGAAGACGTCGCGCAGGATTCCGCCGACTCCCGTGGCGGCGCCCTGGTACGGCTCGACTGCGGATGGGTGGTTGTGCGACTCGATCTTGAACGCCACGGCGAGCCCGTCCCCGATCGCGATCACACCCGCGTTCTCACCAGGTCCCTGGAGGACGTAGGGCGCCTGGGTGGGGAGAGTCTTCAGGACGGGGCGGGAGTGCTTGTACGAGCAGTGCTCGCTCCAGAGCGCGCTCACGATGCCGAGTTCCGTGAACGTGGGCTCGCGGCCGAGCATCGCCAGGAGCAGTTCGTATTCGTGCTCGGTGAGGCCGTGCTCCGCGACCAGCGCCGCGGTGATAGCGGGATCGCCCGGCCGGGGCTCGACGGTCAGCGCCAAGGTGCCGCCTCCAGCGCGGAGTGTACGATCCCGAGTTCTGCTCGTTCCATGTATTCCTCGCGCGTCACGCCGAAACGTGCGCCATCATCGATTGAAAGATACCGAGTCCGTCCGCGGAACCCAGCAGCGGATCCACGGCGCGCTCGGGGTGGGGCATCAGTCCGAGCACGTTCCCCTCTGCGCTCACGATACCGGCGATGGCATTCACCGATCCGTTCGGGTTGGCCGCCGGATCGAGATCGCCCTTCGCGTTCACGTATCTGAAGAGCACGCGCCCCTCGTCCTCCAGGCGCTGGATGTTCTCCGCGTCGTCGGTGTAGCGCCCTTCGCCGTGCGCGACCGGGAGTCGCAGCACGTCGCCGACACGATAGCGGTTCGTGAACATCGTGTCGCTGTTCTCGACGCGGAGGTGCACCGGTGCGGAAACGAACTGGAGACCGACGTTGCGCATCAGCGCTCCGGGAAGGAGCCCGGCCTCGCACGCGATCTGAAAGCCGTTGCAGATGCCGATCACCGGGCCGCCCCGACGCGCGTGCGCGACGACTTCGCGCATTATCGGGCTGAAACGAGCGATGGCGCCGGCCCGGAGATAGTCGCCGTAGCTGAAGCCGCCCGGGAGGATCACGACATCCACACCCTCCAGGTCGTGCGACTTGTGCCAGAGATAGACCGCCTCGGCTCCCAGCTCATCGGTCACCGCGTGATGAGCATCGTAATCGCAGTTGGAGCCGGGGAACGTGACGATACCGAACTTCACGTTTCCTCCACCGACGCAATCTGATAGTCCTCGACGACGGGATTGGCGAGGAGACGATCACACATCTCCCTCACCCGCTCGCTCGCTGCATCCGCGCTCGCCGCTTCCACCTGCATGACCACGAAACGGCCGACCCGCACATCGCGCACTTCCGGAAACTCGAGCGAGTGCAGGGCATCGGCCACCGCCTTGCCCTGCGGATCGAGTATTCCCTGTCTTGGCGAGATGTTCACTGCAACACGAAATCGGCTCATGCGCCGTCCTTTTGTTCTGGTCGTTTACTGGATTGCGATCCGCTGCCACCGGCATTCCGGCCACGATTGCGACGACGGCGGCGCCGGTCGCTTCCCGGCCGCTCCGCCATCTCGATCGATCGCGACACGTAGTCCTCCTCGAAGCCTTCATCGAGGAGCGGATCGTCCGTCGGCAGGCGATCCACGAGTCCGAAGAAGAAGGTCTTCCCGAGTCCGTATGCCACGTACGCCACCATGGCGGGGAACGCGAACGAGAGCGGCTTGAACAGCACCCCGACCACCACGGCGAGTATGAAGACACTCACCACGATGCTCTTCACGCTTCGGAAGCTCACCGTGGGAGGCGCCGGATAGATCACGTGGCTGATCATGAGGAGGCCGAGCACGAGCATCACGCCGGGCAGCACGGTGTGCCACGGCCAGCCGCTCATGATGCTCTGCGTGTAGAGCGTCGTCTGGCTGAACCAGTAGTACGTGGCCAGCGTCATTCCCGCGGCGGGACTCGGGAGGCCGTGGAAGTGGGTCTTCGCGTGACCACCCTGCTCGATGTTGAAACGGGCGAGTCGCATGACCGCGCACGCCACGTAGAAGAAGCAGAAGAGCCACGCCCAGCCGTCGCGGTTCAGCACCGCGAAGTACATGATGAACGCCGGGGCGACGCCGAAGCTCACCGCGTCCACGAGCGAATCGAGCTCCACTCCGAAGCGGCTCCCCGTGCGCGTCATCCGGGCCACGCGTCCATCGAGCGTATCCATCACGCCGGACAGCACCACGCACCATCCAGCCCAGGTGAAGTCGCCGCGGCTGGCAGATACGATGGCGAATACGCCGAAGAACAGATTCCCGAGCGTGAAGCCGTTGGGGAGAAGGACGACCGCGCGCCGCATGTCGGGGCGGGGCAGCGCCGGCGATCTCATTCCACGAGCTCCGCGAGCACCGTGCTGCCGGCCTTCGGTTTGTCCCCGAGTCTGGCCACCACTCTGGAATTCACCGGGAGGAAGACATCCACACGTGATCCGAAGCGGATGATCCCCATGCGTTCACCCTGCGCCGCCTCGGCGCCGACTTTCGAGTAGTTGGCGATGCGTCGCGCCACGAGCCCCGCGATCTGACGAACGAGAATCTTCCGCCCTCCGCTCTCGATTCCCACCGACATCTGCTCGTTCTCCAGGCTCGACTTCTCCGATGCGGCGTTGAGAAACTTCCCCGGGTTGTAGTGCAGATACTCTATCTCGCCACTCACCGGGTACCGGTTCACGTGGACGTTGAAGACGTTCATGAAGATCGAAACGCGGATCGCCCTGGAGTTCATGTAGTTCGGCTCATCGACCTCGGTGATCATCACCACGCGTCCATCCGCGGGCGAGATGACCAGAGAGTCTCCGCGCGGACCCGTACGCTCCGGATCGCGGAAGAAGTAGACCACCCAGAGCGCCAGGACCAGCAGTACGAACGCCAGCAGCCAGAGTCCCCACGAACGGCGCGACAGCGCGATCCAGAATGCTCCGGCGGTGAGCGCGGCCGCGATTGCGACGAAGACCAGTCCCTCGCGCGCGATGTTCACGTGAGCTCCGAGAGATCGAGCGCCGACCCGGTCACTCTGAAGTACGCGTCGCGATAGCGCTCGCTGGTCGCGCGCACGACCTCCTCGGGAAGGGGAGGGGCAGGCGCATCGCCATTCCATCGTCCCGCGCGTCTTTCGGAGTCGAGGTAGTCTCGCAGCGGCTGCTTGTCGAAGCTCGGCTGCGAATGGCCCGGTTCGTAGCGATCGGCAGGCCAGAATCGCGAACTGTCGGGTGTGAGGACCTCGTCGACCAGCAGCAGCTCGCCCTCGGGCGTGGTGCCGAACTCGAACTTGGTGTCGGCCACCAGGATTCCGCGCCCGGCCGCGATCTCGCGCCCCCGCTCGTAGATGGCGAGCGAGAGACGCTCCAGCTCCGCGGCCCGCTCCGGGCCGATCACCTCGCGTACCCTGGCGATCGTGATGTTCTCGTCGTGTCCCGCCTCCGCCTTCGTCGCGGGGCTGAAAATGGGTCGCGGCAAACGGTCGCTCTCGGTGAGCCCCTTCGGCAGCGGTTCGCCCGCGAGCGTACCGTGCCGCGAATACTCCTTCCAGGCCGAGCCGGAAATATAACCGCGAACTACGCACTCTACAGGGAAGACGCGCGCCCGCCGGCAGAGCATGGCGCGGCCCACGATCTCGCCCCGATGCGCAGCGAGCGCGGGAACCGCGGCCACTATTTCGTCGGCGTTCGCGGTGATCATGTGGTTGGCCACGATGTCGGCGAGCTGGCCGAACCACCAGGCGCTGATCTGCGTGAGAACCGCCCCCTTGTACGGCACCGGCTCGCCCATCACCACGTCGAATGCGCTCACCCGGTCAGTTGCCACGAGGAGAATCCGGTCGGCATCCACCTCGTAGATGTCGCGCACCTTTCCCGTCGCCAGCCGTGCGAGCGGGAGCGAACTTTTCGCCATCGTCGTCATACGCGAAGCGCCTCCGGCTCGTGCGTGGTGGTCGCCGAAGAGGCCAGGATGGGTTCGACGACATCGCTCAGAAACTCGTCGACCTGCTCCGGTGAACGCCCGACGAAGTCCTCCGCTCGTGCGATGTCACGCATCTCGCCGAGCGAGAGGCCGAATGCGGGGTCGGCAGCGAGCCGATCGAGAAGATCGTTGCCGCGCGCGCCATCCTTGACGGCACGCGCCGCCTCGATGCTGTGGCCGCGTATCACCTCGTGGACTTCCTGACGGTCGGCGCCGCCGCGCACCGCACGCACGATCAATTTCTCCGTGGCCATGAAGGGAAGCTCGTCATCCACCCGGCGCCGGATGCGCGCGGGGTGCACTTCCAGGCCGCGCGCGATGTTCCCCTGCAGCAGCAGAATCGCGTCGGCGGCGAGGAACGACTCGGGGATGACCAGTCGCCGATTCGCGCTGTCATCGAGCGTGCGCTCGAAGAACTGCACGCTGTGCGTCTGGTTCGCGTTCTCCTCCACCGATATCACGTACCGCGCGAGCGAGGAGATCCGCTCGGAGCGCATCGGGTTCCGCTTGTACGCCATCGCCGACGATCCGATCTGCTCGGTCTCGAACGGCTCCTCCATCTCGCCGAAGGACTGCAGCACGCGAATGTCGGCGGCGAATTTCGCGGCGCTCGCCGCGAGCCCGCTCACCACGCCCAGCACCTGCGCATCGAGCTTTCGCGTGTACGTCTGACCCGTTACAGGAAGGACGTGCTCGAAGCCGAGCCTGCTCACGACGAGCTTCTCGAGCTGCCTGACCCGAGCGTGATCGCCGTCGAACAGCTCCAGAAAGCTGGCCTGTGTGCCCGTCGTCCCCTTGACGCCGCGCAGCGGCAGGGTGCGGACGCGCAGATCCAGATCGGCGATGTCGAGAACGAGGTCCTGCATCCAGAGCGTGGCGCGCTTCCCGACCGTGGTGAGCTGCGCCGGCTGCAGATGCGTGTACGCCAGCGCGGGCTCGGCGCGCCACCGGCGCGCGAACGCAGCCAGCGCGGAAAGGACATCCACCGCTCTGGCACGCAGCAGTTCGAGCCCGCGGCGCATCAGAATGAGGTCTGCGTTGTCCGTGACGAACGCGCTGGTGGCACCGAGGTGGATGAACGGACGCGCGAGCGGAGCGACGTCGCCGAAGGCATGCACGTGCGCCATGACGTCGTGCCGGAAGCGCCGCTCGAACGCCGCCGCCTTCTCGAAGTCGATGTCTGCGAGATGCGCGCGCATCTGCTCGAGACCTTCCTGGGTTACGTCCTCCACCCCCAGCTCGCGCTCCGCCTCTGCCAGCGCGAGCCAGATCTGGCGCCAGAGCGAATGCCGCTGCTGCGGCGACCAGAGCTCCGCCATCGCCTTCGACGCATATCGTTCGGAGAGCGGAGAGGTGTATCGTGTATGGTCCGTCATCTAATCATGAAATCCGTTGAGTAGATCCGCCCGCCGCGCTCGAAGTACATGCGTACCACGTCGCGCCCGGAGAGTGCGTCCAGCACCTTGGCAACGTCCTGCGCGCCCTCGATCGGAACGCGGTTCACCTGCACTATCACATCGCCCTTCTCGATGCCGAGGTCCTGCGAGACCCGGTCGCTCACGTTGTAGATGAGCGCACCACGCCGGCTGCGTATTCCGCGCTCGGCGCGGATCGCCGGCGTGAGCGTGACCAGCTCCAGCTCCTTGAGCACCTGCACCTTCGGCGCGCTCACCTCGGGGAGATCGGCCACGGTGATCGTCACACCGAACTCCTTGCCGTCACGGCGGACCACCATCGGCACCTTCTCGCCCACGCGCAGGTCGAGCCGCTCGGCCTCCCAGTCGAACGGGTTGCGCAGTGCGCGGTTGCGCGACTTCACGAGTTCGTCTCCGGGCCGGAGTCCGGCGTTGGCCGCGGGAGAGCCCGGCACCACCGAGCCTATGACCGCGCCCGAGCGAAGCGCGCGACGCGGATTCTGCGTCTCCGGAAGCTGCAGCTTGAATCCCAGCCACGGCCTGCGGATCGCGCCGTGAAGCAGCAGGTCCTCCGTCACCCGCTTGACCCGATTGATCGGGATCGCGAAGCCGAGTCCCACCGAACCGCCCGAGGGCGAGTAGATGGAGCTGTTCACGCCGATCACCTCACCCACGGCGTCCACGAGCGGACCGCCAGAGTTGCCGGGATTGATGGCAGCGTCGGTCTGGATCATGTCCACGTAGGTGGCATTCCCCTCGGAGCGAGCGACGAGGTTCCGTCCGGTCCCGCTTATCACGCCCACCGTCACGCTCGGTTCGGGGTTTCCGAGGAGGAACCCGTACGGGTTCCCGATCGCGATCACCCACTCGCCTATCAGAAGTCCGTCCGAGTCGCCGAGCCGTGCCACAGGGAGATTCTTCGCCGGAATCTTGAGGACGGCGATGTCGTTGATCTCGTCCTTGCCGAGCAGCTTCGCGGTGTACGTGGTACCGTCGCGCAGCGCGACCGAGATCGAATCGGCGTCGTTGATGACGTGCGCGTTGGTGACGATCACCCCGTCGGCGCGGACGATGAATCCCGATCCCAGACCGGGGAGAACCCTGTCGCCGCCGCCGCCGAAGAACATGCTGAACGGGTCCTGCGAGCGGTGCTCGATGACCTCGGTCTGCACGGTCACGACCGACGGCGCGACCTCCGAAGTGGCGGCCGTTATTCGCGTGCGCCGGCGCTCATCGATCGAGTCCGTGAGCGCGCCGCTGCTCTGCGCCGCGTTCGCGACCGCCACCGAAAGACCCGCGCCCGCGGAATCCGCCTGGCGTGCGGCATCGTCCGAACCGCCGCACGCCGCCGCCAGTACGAGGGGAACGAACCACTTCAGGATCATCGTCAGGCTCCCGACCGCGTCTTGGCGATCCGCTTGCTCCAGTCGTTCAGGTAGCGATCCAGGCCGAGGTCGGTGAGAGGATGCAGCAGCATCTCGCGCAGCACGGCGGGCGAAATCGCGGCCGCGTCGGCTCCGCCACGCGCGGCGTCGAGGAAGCGGTGCACCGAGCGGATCGCCGACGCGACGACCTCACATTCCACGCCGAAGCGGTCGAAGATCGTACGGACGTCACCGAGCATCGCGGACCCGTCCACACCGGTGTCGTCGAGACGGCCGATGGATGGGCTGACGAACGCGGCACCTGCCTTCGCCGCGAGCAACGCCTGCGCAGCGTTGAATACCAGCGTCACGTTCACCCGAATCCCGTCGGCCACGAGGCGGCGTGTGGCTACCAGCCCTTCCTCGATCATCGGAACATCCACGATCACATTGTCGGCGATGCGTGCCAGCTCACGACCTTCGCGATACATCCCGTCAGCGTCGATGGAAATGACCTGCACGGTTACCGGTCCATCCACGAGCTCCGCGATCTCTCCGACGTGCGTGAATGGTTCGCGGTCGGCGAGCTGCTCCGCGAGGAGCGACGGGTCGGTGGTGACGCCATCGATGAGACCCGTGCTGAGCGCCCAGCGGATCTCGGAAATGTCGGCAGTGTCGAGGTAGAGTCTCATTCCCGGGTCAGATAGAGGTCGGACGGGTAGTGGACTGCTTCGAGGAACAATCCATGGGGCGGCGCCGGCGCGGAAGTGTCGGAATTGTCAGCGGCCTCGAGGAGTACGGCGACGCTGTCTGGCTCGCGGCGACCCGATGCGGCATCCACCATCGTGCCTACGAGGAATCTCACCATGTGGTGGAGAAAGCGATTCGCTTCGACCTCGTAAACGAGCCCGCCCTCGCGCTCGCGCCACTCCGAGCGGAGCACGGTACACCGGTGATGGTCATCGGGGCCGGCGGTGCGCTGGATGGCGAAGGCACGAAAGCAGCGGTCGCCTCGGAGGGCGACCGCATTCGCTTCGAGCACGGCGAGGTCGAGTGGACGCGCGAGCGCCCACTCCCAGCGCCTTCGGAATGGAGAGCGCGCTCCCTCGTCGGTACCGATGTGATAGCTGTAGCGCCGCGATGTAGCACTGTACCTGGCGTGAAAGTCGGGCCGCATCTCGTGCGCCGCGGCAACCCACACATCGGGAGGGAGGAGCGCGTTGAGAGCGCGACGCAGCTCGCGCGGCGTCCACTTCGGCGGCACCCTCACGCCGGCAATCTGACCGCGAGCGTGCACGCCGGCATCGGTTCGCCCTGCCCCCGTCACCACAACTCTGGAGCCGCACAGCCGCGTGAGAACGTCTTCCACGACCGCCTGCACCGTTCGCTCGCGCGGCTGGCGCTGCCACCCTGCGAACCCCGCGCCGTCGTATTGCAGCACGAGCTGCACGGTGCGCTCCACCATGATCCCGGAACATATCCGCGCGCCTTCGCATGTCAAGCAAGGTAGCGCGACGGAACCGATTGACAGTTCAACACCTACGCCTCTACATTCACGATCCCGTACCCCCGCCCTCCGCCGTTCCGACTGGCTCGATGCCGCCTCGCACTCTAGCGTCGCTCGCTCATGCACTGGCCGCCGCATCCGACCTGGATGTGGCGCTGGTCGCGCTCGGCGAGGCGCTTGCCGAGGTCGACCGATCGGCACGCATCGCGCTCATCGCCTTCGATGCCCGCCGACAGATGCTCACGGAGCGTCGCTCGCCGAACGGCAGCCGCGTCGATCGCCAGCGCGTGGACACCACGTTCGACCATCTCCCCGTGCGTCTTCGCGTCCCGGTCTCGGCCGGAGGGCAGTTCGTCGATGTGGGTGACGAGTCCGATGACTATGGCCGGCTGTTCGGACTGGCCTCGCTCAACGAAGAGGCGCTGCTCGCCGTGCGCGGTATTCCCGCCGACGGCCACCTCTCCGCGGTGATCGCCCTCCTCGAGCCGCGCCGCTTCTTCGGCACGCGCGTGATGGAGCGCTTCGCTCCCCACGTCGCGCTCTTCGAGCTGGCGTACGCCCGATTCAACGAGCGCGAAGCACGCGAGGAGGCCGTCCACACGCTCGAGGATGTCACGCAGCGCGTGCACGGCGAGTACGTCAAGCGTCTGGCAGAGCTCGAGCGCCAGCTCGCGGTCGCGCGCAACACGCCGTCGTCGGTCGCTGCCGCGCTCTCGCCCGAGCGGCTCGTGGCGCTCGAGACCGACGCCGCCAACGCTCGAGAGGAGGCGCGTCGCGCCCTTCGCCGCGCGAACGCGGTGGAAGGTCAGGTGACGGCTGCGGTGGGCCAGCTCGAGCAGGCGCACATCGAGCTGCATCGCCGCTCCGAGATGCTGCGCCAGAAGACGCGCACTCTCTACCTAATCGACCGTGTGCTCACGCTCGATGCGGCCACCGCGGACCCGCGCCAACTGGCGGATGGACTCCTCGCGCTGGTTGGCGATGACATGCAGGCGCAGCGCTGCTCGCTCATCCTGCGCATCCAGGATAGCGACCAGATGTACATTGCAGCCTCGAAGGGGCTCGCACCCGAGATCAGCGAGGGGCAGCGACTTCGAATCGGCGTGGGCGTGGCTGGCAAGGTGGCTGCCTCGCGCGAACCTTTGCTGGTGACCGACGTCGCCGATACGCGCGGGCACCCCCTTCTCGGCGATGAGTACTTCACCACAGGCTCGTTCATCAGCTTTCCTCTTGCCTATCATGACGAACTAGTGGGCGTCCTCAACCTCACGAATCGCGCGAAGCGCGGCGTGTACGTGGACGACGATGTCGAGCGCGTACGGCTTCTCGCGCTCGTGATCTCCCTGGTGACCGTGCATGCCGGACTTCCCGAGCGTCTGCTGGTGACGATCGGTGCCCACTGACGTACTGGGGAGCGCGATACGCCGGCTCGCAACCGGCGCTTCGCTCTCCTCCGAGGAAACTTCCGCGGCCTTCGACGTGATCATGCGCGGCGAAGCCACGCCTGCGCGCATCGCCGCCGTCCTCATGGCGCTGCGCGTGAAGGGCGAGACGGCGGAAGAAGTGGCGGGCGGCGCACAGGCTATGCGCAACGCGATGGTGCGTCTCCCCGCGCACGATCCCGACTCGCTCGTCGACACCTGCGGCACCGGCGGCGGGTCGCTCCAGACCTTCAACATCTCCACCGCGGCCGCGCTCGTGGCGGCAGGAGCCGGTGTTCG